>CAZVMA010000006.1:11796-22144 GCA_964628545.1 uncultured Pseudomonadales bacterium
CTGCGGCGCCTCGATGGGCGGCATGATTGTGCAGACCATGGCGCTGCGGCATCCGCACCGCCTGCGCTCCATGACGTCGATCATGTCGACCACGGGCAACCCCGAGCTGCCGCCCGCAACGCCCGAAGCGATGGCTGCCCTCATGAGCCCGGCGGGCACTACGCTCAACGAGGTGCTGGAGCGCGCCGTCAGCGTTCAGCGCATCATCGGCAGCCCCGGGTATCCCGACGACGCTGATGCGATTCGCGCGCGGGCGCGGTCCGATTACGAGCGCTGCTTCTATCCGGTGGGCGTCGCGCGGCAGATGGCCGCCATCGCCGCGTCGGGCAACCGGAAGCCGCGTCTGGCGTCGGTTGCCACGCCCACGCTGGTCATTCACGGCAAGGACGACGCGCTGGTGCCGCTGGCAGGGGGGATTGATACGCACGCCGCCATCCCGGGCGCCAACCTGGCCGTGTTCGACGGCATGGGCCACGATCTGCCGGAGCCCTTGTGGGACGAGATCGTTGCGCTGATTGCGCGGCATACGGCCGCGCATCACTGAGCGGGCCATGACCGACCTCGAATCGACCCCCAGCGCGCTGCCCCACCCCTTTGCCGACCTGGTCGGCTTTTCGGTCGAGCGCCGCGGCGAGGGCACCAGCCTGCTGACGCTTGAGGTGCGCCCGGAGCATCGCAACCCCTACGGCCTGGTGCATGGCGCTGTGCTCTATGCGTTGGCTGATACCGGCATGGGCGCGGCGCTGTCATCGTTGCTGGCCCCGGGCGAGATCTGTCCGACCCTCGAGATCAAGATCAACTACCTGCGGCCGTGGCAATCGGGCACGCTCTCTTGCGAGTCGCGTGTGATCTTCAAGGGCCGCGGCACGGCCGTGCTGCAAAGCGATCTGCATGACGGTGCCGGTCGCCATCTCGCCCAGGCCAGCGGCACCTTCGCCATCATTACCCGCTCGGTCGGATAGCGCTTCCCGGGCTCGCTGCCGCCGCATACACTGCGGCGAGACAGGGCAGGGGGAGTATTCGCATGGGGGCGCCGCGCGCACTGGGTCACACGAGCGTTCAGGCTGTTGGTCTTGGCTGCATGAACGTCAGTCATGCGTATGGGCCGGCGCTGCCGGAAGACGAGGCCGTGCGGCTGCTGCAGCATGCGCTGGATATTGGCTACGACTTCTTCGATACCGCGACCATCTACGGGCTCGGCCGCAACGAGGCGTTGCTTGCGCGCGCGCTGGGGCATCGGCGCTCGGAGTTCTTCCTGGCCAGCAAATGCGTGATGGGCATGCGCGACGGCAAGCGCGTGCTGGACGGTCGGCCCGAGCACATCAAGGCGCAGTGCGATGCCAGCCTCGCGCGGCTCGGTACTGATGTCATCGATCTCTATTACATGCATCGGCTTGATCGGCAGGTGCCGATCGAGGATTCGGTCGGTGCGTTGGCCGATCTGGTCGCTGCGGGCAAGATTCGGCACATTGGCCTGTCGGAAATGTCTGCGGCCACCCTGCGGCGCGCCTGCGCAGTGCACCCGATCGCTGCCATGCAGTCGGAGTACTCGCTCTGGACGCGCAACCCAGAGCTCGGCGTGCTGCAGGCCTGCGCTGAAGCCGGCGTTGCGTTCGTGGCTTTCAGCCCCGTTGGACGCGGCTTCTTCTCGACCCAGCCGCTCGCGCCGGAACGCTTTCACGAGTCGGATATGCGCCGCAGCATGCCCCGCTTCCAGGGCGACAACTATCAGGCGAACCTGCAGAAGCTGAGCGCCATGCGCGCGATTGCGGAGCGGCTGGGCGCAAGCGTCGCGGCGCTTGCGCTGGCCTGGGTGCTGGCGCGCGGTGAGCACATCATTGCCATTCCCGGCACCACTCGAATCGGCCACCTCGAGGACAATTTTGGCGCACGGTCGCTCCTGCTCGAGCCGGCCATCGTTGCAGAGCTTGATGCGCTGTTTGCGCCGGACACAGTAGCCGGCACGCGCTATTCGAGGGAGATGCAGCAGTCGATCGACACGGAGTGTTTTCCGTTCGAGACCTTCGGCTGAAGGCTGTCACAGGGGGAGGAAATTTCATGATCAGACTGGTATTCGCGCTGCGTCGTCTGCCGGGCATGTCGCTGGCGGAGTTCCAAGACTACTGGCTGACCCGGCACGGGCCGCTGGTGGCGTCTTTCGCCACTGACCTGCGTGTGGCGCGCTATGTGCAGACCCACCGTCTCGACATACCGGCCAACGCGGCTGCGCAGGCGGCGCGTGGACCGATGGAGCCCGAGTACGACGGCGTGGCCGAACTCTGGTGGGAAACCGAGTCGGCGCTGGACGAAAACATGGCGTCTGCTGCTGGACGCGCCGCCGCCGCCGCGCTGCTGGAAGACGAGCGCAAGTTCATCGATCTGCCGCGCTCGCCGCTCTGGTTCGCCTACGAGTATCCGCAAATCAATCCGGCGCCTGAGGACATCGTCGCGCGGGTCAAGAGCAACGTGCTGCGGGTGTTCTTTCCGCTGCGCCACCTGGACTCGCTGACCGAGGAGCGGGCACGCCACTACTGGCTGACCCAGCACGGCCCCATCGTGCGCTCGCATGCGGCGGCCACCGGTGTCCTCTGCTACCGGCAGGTGCATCGCGCGAATCACCCCGCAGACCAGGCTATTCAGGCCGCACGCGGTACGGTGGTGCCGTCCTATCTGGGTCACGCGGAAGCGTGGATCGACATGGGGCGTGCGCCGGGCACCGAGGAAGCGCGCGCGGCCAATGCTGCGTTTATCGCCGACGAGCGTAACTTTATCGACTTTGCTCGATCGACGTTCTTTTTTGGCAAGGAGCACACGCTGATCGACAACCGACAAGCGCGCCGCGAGCCAGGGCGCGCGGGCGCGTCCCGCCCGCGCGCAGACGCGCGCGCCGCGTGTTGCCAGGCTTGTTTATGGCGTTCGCCCTGGGCTGTTTCGGTTATGCCTGGCGCATCGAGACGCAGTGGCTCGAGATCGTGGTGCACGACCGAACAGATCCGGCTTCGCTGCGGCCGCCGATACGCGTCGTTCAGTTGTCCGATCTCCATCTGCAGCATATCGGCACGCTGGAACGCGCAGTCGCTGCGGCGGTGGCGCAACAACAGCCTGATCTGATCGTGCTCTCGGGTGACGCGATCGATGACGCGAACGCGCTCCCGGTCCTCGATGCCTTCCTGCTGCTGCTTGCAGACGTTCCCAAGGTGGCGGTGCTTGGCAACTGGGAGCACTGGGCGACTGTTCCTCTGCCAGCTCTCCGCCAACTCTATGAGGAGCGACACCACGGTACGTTGCTGATCAATGCGTCGGCGCACTACTCGCTGGGGTCGCGGTCGCTGCTCGTCCTCGGACTGGATGACTTTACCGCGGGCCATCCGGACGCCGCCCTGCTTGATGCGTTGCCTGTGACCGAAACGACGCTGGTCGTCCAGCACTCGCCCGGCTGGTTCACGCGCCCGGAGGTCTCGCGGCGTACCGCATCCGCCACCCTATGTCTGTCGGGACACACTCACGGGGGACAAGTGACGCTGTTCGGCATACCGCTGGTCACGCCACCCGGCAGCGGCGAGTTCGTGCGCGGATTTGAAGACAGCGCTCTGTGCCCGGTGTTTGTTTCGACGGGCATCGGCACGTCTGTGGTGCCGCTGCGCTTCGGCGTGCGCCCGCAGGTGGCCGTATTCATCCTGTGAGGGGCAGCTCAAGCGCCGCGCGCAGAGCCCGAAGTCGGTCGGCCCGAAGACTCTCCTCATAGGGTTCCGCAGCGCCGACGCCCCAGACCGGACCGGGCCATGCCGCATCGTTCGTGTGCCGGCCCAGCACGTGCACGTGCAGCTGCTGCACCTTGTTGCCAAGCGCGCCGACGTTGATCTTGTGTGATGTATCCAGCCGCTGCACCGCGCGCGATACCTGGTCGATCTCGGCGAACAGGGTGGCGCCGTCGGCTGCCGACAGATCATGCAGCTCGCGTCGATCTGCCTGTCGCGGTACCAGAACGCACCAGAGATAGCGCGAATCATTCATCAGCAGCACGCGACTGAGCGGCAGATCACCGACGACCGCGCAGTCTGCGGCCAGCTGCGGATGCAGCGTGAATGCTGCTGGCGCAGCGGCAAATGCGGCGCGGGCGGCGACGGCATCGCGGTAAGATCGCGTCAGCGCGCTCTGGTCCGCATCCGCGAAGGCGCTGGCTTTGTGCAGGGCGTTCGCGGTCGCGTTAATCGCCTGCTTCACCATGCGCGTCGTCGCGGCAGGCATGCTGGCCGCGGTGCGCGCCAGCGCCAGTGCGGTTGCGGCGGCGCTGCCGGGCTCGGCCAGCTCATCGACCAGCCCCCAGTCGAGCGCATGCTCGGCCGCCATCCGCTCGCACAAAAGCACGATGCGTTTCGCGCGGGCCGGCCCCACCAGCGTGATCAGCCGGGGCAGGGCGCCCCACTGCAGGTTCAGGCCGATCTTCACCTCGGGCACGTACAGGTAGGCGTCGCGCGCCAGCACCCGCCAGTCGCACGCCAGCGCAATGGCGCAGCCGGCACCGACGGCCAGTTTTTCCATGGCCGCGATGGTGACCTGCGGCATGTCTTCCCACGCCTGGCACAGTCGGACACCGCGGTAGAAGCGTTCGCGCGTGGCGACGTCGCTGTCCAGCGTCTCCCAGGTGGCGCTGTCGCGCAGATCGATGCCGGCGGAAAACGCGTCCGGCGCGCCGCTCAGCACCACCGCCTGAGTGGCGACATCGTCCTGAAAGCGCCGCGCCACATCGGTCAGTTCCAGAATGGTCTCCTGATTGAACGCATTCAGACTGCCGCCGCGGTTGAAGGTCACCAGCGCGACCGGGCCCATGCGCTCGATGGTGACATTGCGATACACGGGTTCCGGGGTTGAGTTCGACATGCCGATGTCCTGTGGTCAGCGCGGTCGGTCGCCCGCGATGGTGATGCGATGCAGTACGCGGCGATGGCCGTCGTAGCCGCCGGTGGCGCAGTGCTGTACTGCGCGATTGTCCCAGATCACCAGCATGCCCGGCTGCCAGACGTGCCGATAGACGAATTCCTCGCGCGTCGCAAACGCGCACAGCTGAGCCAGCAACGCCCGGGCGTCCCGGTCGGACATGCCGCGGATGCCGACAGCGTACGCCGCATTCACCCACAGCACCTGACGCCCGGTTTCCGGATGCGTGCGAATGATCGGGTGTGCCTCGATGGCCCAGGCGTCGTCCCGTGGCGTGATGCGCATGCTGCGATCATGCCCGCGACCAGCGGCAAAGCCTTCCCGGCTGTAGGGTCGACGGGCGCTGTGCAGCGCGAATAGCCCCTCCAGCTCGGCCCGCAGCGCGGGGGCAAGCGCATCGTGCGCGGCGCACCCATCAGCGAACAGGGTGTCGCCACCGACCGGCGGGATGATGTGTGCGTAGAGCAGCGTGGCAGAGGGCGGCGTCGGCTGGAACGACCAGTCGGAGTGCCAGCTGCTGCCGAATGGCACCACCGTCTCGTCGGGCTCGCGGCGCACCTCCAGGACATTGGGGTGCCGGGGCAGATGGCTGACGTAGGGGTCGCGCCCGAAGCTTCCCAGCGTGCGGGCGAAGCGCGCCAGGGTGTCGGGTCGCAGCGTTTGTTCTGGAAACCAAACCACCCGATACTCCAGCCAGGCGGCGCGCAGTGCGGCGATCGTCTCTGCGTCCAGCACTGCGGACAAGTCGACGCCGCGGATGGCAGCGCCGAACCCGTTCGGGCGGGGCTCGATCGAAACGGCCACGTCAGCTGACTGCGGGCGCGAAGGTAAGAACCAGCGCAATGGCAATTGTTGCGCCCAGCACCAGAATCAGGGCCAGCAGCGGCGTGTCGCGGTTGCTGGACCGCGCGCCACCGGGTTCAGCGCCCTGCATCTGCCGGCGCCGCCGCCCAAGCAGGTAGACTGTGATCAGCACGATCAGGGCGGGAACAATGAACTGGAGCAGGTATCGCATGGCGTATCCTCGATTGCCGCAGGATACCGACCGCCCCAAGCGCCGGGCAACCCTGACCTTTCCCGGTTTCGGCTTTGATCTGGGGTCGGGCGCATGAGCTGGCTCGAAACCCACTGGGTGGCCGCTGTACTGCTGGTCGTGTACACGCTGGTCATGCTCTATCACGGGTACCTGGGTCAGCGGGAAACTCGCAATCTGGGCGACTACTACGTCGGCGGTCGCGGTATGGGCGGTGCGGTGATCGGCGTATCGTTTTTCGCCACCTACGCCAGCACCAACAGCTACATCGGGCACGCCGGCATGGGCTACGCGTACGGACTGCCCTGGCTGATCATGGCTGCGCTCATCGTGCTGTTCACGGCCTTGTCGTGGCTGCTGATCGCGCCGCGCCTGCGGCTGTTCACTGCGTCGTGGGAGTCGCTGACCGTGCCCGACTATCTGGAGCGGCGGTTTGCCGCGCGCACCCCGCTTCTGCGCGTTGTGTCGGGCCTGGTAATCCTGTTTTCCAGCGTGCTTTATCTGGTGGCCATCTATAAGGGCGCCGGCAGCTTGTTTCAGGTGTTTCTCGGTATCGAGTACGAAACCGCCGTGCTGGTGACGCTGCTGATCGTGATGGGCTACACCGCGATCGGTGGCTTTTTCTCGGTGGTGCGCACTGATTTTCTGCAGGGCATCCTGATGATGATGGGCGCGGTGACCATATTCTGGTGCATCACGGATGCGGCTGGCGGCGCCGGTCGCCTGACCGAACTGGCAGCGCGCGCCGATACCGCTCATCTGTTTACCTGGAACGGAGGTGTACCGCTGGTGGTGCTGCTGGGTATCGCGCTTAGCGGGTCATTGAAGCTGCTGGTCGATCCGCGCCAGGTGTCGCGCTTCTACGCCCTGCGCGATGCGCGCAGCGTGCGCACGGGTCTGTGGGTTGCGGTGGTCGGTATCGCAGTGATTCAGTTCTGCCTGTTCCCGGTCGGAATTTACACGCGGTTTCTTGTGGACGGCGTCACCGATACCGATCTGATCATGCCCATGCTGCTGAACGACCCTGCGGTGTTTCCGGTCTGGGTGGCGGATTTCCTGCTGGTGGCCATGATCGCCGCCGCGATGTCTTCCATGGACAGCGTTCTTCTGGTTGCAGCCACCGTGTTTCACCGTGACCTGGTCGGAATCGCGCGGCCTGATACGGATGCGTTGCGCTGGACTCGCTGGGGTGTAGTAGGCATCGCGGTCGTGTCGGCGTGGATTGCCCTGCGGCCGCCGGGCGGCATCGTCGAGATGACGATCTTCTCTGGCAGCCTATATGCCGTGTGCTTTCTGCCGGCAATCCTGTTCGGCCTGCACTGGTTGCGCGGCACCGTCGACGCCGTGCTGTGGTCGATGGTGGCTGGTGTCGTCGTGCTGGTCGGCTGGCTGCTGGCCGGGCTGGGTGATCGGCTGCACGAGGTATTTCCGGCGCTTGCCGTGTCGTGTCTGGTCTACGCGCTGGTGTCCTGGCGTCGGCCGCCCGCACTCACGGCATGGCCGGCCCAGCCGGGGTGACGGCGCGCGGCAGCGCGTTGCCTGCACGCCAGTAATGGTAGCCGCACCAGATGTTGAGCAGCGCCAGCACCATCAGCGCCATGCGCAGTGATTCCTGCCCATAGGCGGGCGCAAACAGGTCGGACAACACGCCCACCAGCTGGGGTCCGAAGCCCATGCCGATAATGTTCAGAATGAACAGGGTGATGCTGGATGCCAGCGCCCGCATGCGCAGCCCAACCAGGTTTTGCACCAGCGCGAAGGTTGGCGCCAGATAGAAGCCACCGAAAAATGCGGGGATCGTGTACAGCAGCAGACTGAGGGTCAGGTCTTCGACCCAGAAGAACGCGACCAGGAACGGCACGTAGCCGGCTTTCGCTGCCCCCACCAGCCAGGCGCGCCATCTGGGATCGCGCGCCGCCAGGACATCGGCCAGACGTCCGGCGGCAAAGGTGCCAAGGCCGCCCACGACGCCGGTCATCAGCGCCAGCACCAATCCCACTTCGGTCGGGCCGAGGCCATGAGAACGCACAAAGAAGCTCGGCATCCAGAGCGTGAAACCGTAGCCGGTGAAGCCCGCAAGCGCGGCGCCGATGGTCAGGTGCCGCGTGGCCAGGTTCTGCCACATGAAGCGCCAGACCTCCATGAATCTCGGCGGTGAATCGGCAATCGGTGCTGCGCCGGCACCGCCGACCGCTGCGGGCTCGACCGGCCGCTCGACGGCCCCGCGCTGCGGTTCGATGGTGGTGAAATGCAGCAGCAGCGCGATGAGCAGCCCGGGCAGTCCGACCGCCACGAAGGTGGCGCGCCAGCCCCAGTGCTCGCTCAGGAAGCCGCCACCCAGGTAGGCGATCAGCAGGCCGAAATTCACGCCGAGAGCGAAGATGCCCATGGCGGTGCCCCGCGTGGCCACGGGAAACAGGTCGGCAATGATGGAGTGTGAGGGCGGCGACGAACCGGCCTCGCCGATGCCCACGCCGATGCGGGCCAGGGCGAGTTGGGCAAAGGTGCCCGCGTATCCGCACAGCGCGGTCATGCCGCTCCAGATCGTGACCGACGCGGTGACGATGTTCCGGCGATTCGTGCGATCCGCGAGCATGGCGATCGGCATGCCGAGGGTGGCATAGAACACCGCGAAGGTGAGCCCGACCAGAAAGCCCATCTGGGTATCACTAGCACCAAGGTCGCGCTTGATGGGTTCCAGCACGATACCCATGATTTGCCGGTCGACGTGGCTCGAGGTATAGACCAGCGTGAGCACGCCGAGCGCGTACCACTTGTACCAGGGGCGCGCGGCCAGGCGATCGCGTAAGGCGAGTCTCCGGGTTGCGGAGGGCGCAGTCGCACTTGCCATATTCGGGAGTCTCTCGATCGACCGGGACTCACTCTAGGCGGCCGCTGCTGGCAGTGTAAAGCGCAGGTCTTAATCCGGTTGCGGAGGTTCCGGCCGGAAGTCGAAGTAGGTGGCGTACACCGCTTGGTGAATGCCCCATATGCGTTGCTGACAGGTATCCAGATAGGCGCTGAGCGCGGCGCCAGACAGCTCGCGCACGGCCGTGTGTCGCAGGTCATCCAGCAGCGCCTGCACGGCGGCAAGCGGCGCTTCACTGCGCGGCAGATCGCGCAGGTTGTTGCGCACGGAGTTCAGGCCGTACGTGACCGCGCGCGGCAGCCCGGAATGAGTGAGGAGGAAGTCGATCACCGGCGCCTGAGTGATCGGTTCACCCACGCTGGTGTTGTAGCTGTGATGCGCGTATAGCGAGCGCAGCACGCTGCGCCAGCGCACGTCGTTGAATACATCGAGGCCGAGGCCCCCCTGCCAGAAGGTGCCTGTCGCGACGTCGATGACGCGCGTGGTCATGTCTGCCCGCTCGATGAATTGTCCGATGCGCAGAAAGCGCCAGTGGGCGTCGTGCATCATGTTAGCGGACATGAACCCATCGATCTGCTGCACGCGCTCGGCGATGCGGGTCAGACCGCTGATTCGCCGGCTGCGGCTCAGAGGCTCGAGCAGCGCCTCCTGGGCCTCCAGGTGCATCTCGTTTACGTACTCGAACGCCGGTTTGGGAATGATGCCGCGCAGGGTGCGCGCGTTTTCCCGCGCCCAGGCGAGTGAGTTCAGCAGCGAACCCGCGTTGCGGGCATCGTTGATGAGGAATCGGCAGACGTTGCGCTCGGCATGGCTGTCGAACGCATCGGCGAACGATGCGCTGGCGCCGGTGATATCGATCAACGGCTTCCAGCCGTCCTGCACGCGGCGGGGCAGATCCATGATCAGATTGCCGTGCACGCTGATCAGCCTGGCCGTGGTCTCGGCTCGCTCCAGATAGCGCCCCAGCCAGTAGGTGCGCTCGGCGGTGCTGGACAGCGTGTGGGCGCTCATTCGAGATCGACTACCCAGGTGTCCTTGCTGCCGCCGCCCTGGGACGAGTTGACCACCGTCGAGCCCTTGCGCAGGGCGACGCGGGTGAGACCACCCATGGTGACGTAGGTCTGCTCGCCGGACAGGATGAACGGTCGAAGATCCACGTGCCGACCCTCGGCGTGGTCATCGACCACGGTCGGGGCCGTCGACAGCAGCAGCATGGGCTGTGCCATGTAGTTGCGCGGATTGGCGCGAATCAGCCGCGCGAAGGTGTTGCGTTCCTGGCGCGAGGCCTTGGGGCCGATCAGCATGCCGTAGCCGCCGGACTCGTTGGCGGGTTTCACCACCAGTTGATCCAGGTGCTCGAGCACGTAGTCAAGCGCCTCGGGTTCGACGCATCGGTATGAGGGAACATTGGGCAGCAGCGGTTCCTCGGACAGGTAATAGCGGATGATGTCGGGCACGTAGGTGTAGATGACCTTGTCATCGGCCACGCCGCAGCCTGGCGCGTTCGC
>CAZVMA010000007.1:0-3372 GCA_964628545.1 uncultured Pseudomonadales bacterium
CGCGGTCGCCACGGCCGAGCAGTTTCAGCCCACGGTGATCCTGCAGGATCTGGTCATGCCGGGCATCAACGGCCTGACGCTGGTCGAGCACTTCCGCGCCAACCCGACGACACAAGACGTACCCATGATCGTGCTGTCCAGCCAGGAGGAGGCAGTAGTGAAGGCGGACGCCTTCGCGCGCGGCGCCAACGACTATCTGGTCAAGCTGCCCGATCGCATCGAACTCTTGGCGCGCATCCGCTATCACTCTCGAGGCTACCTGAACCTGCTCGAACGCAACCAGGCCTATAGCGCGCTGGCCGAAAGTCAGCGCGAGCTGGCGGGTGAGCTCGCCGAGGCCGCCGACTACGTGCGCTCACTGCTGCCTTCGCCCATGGCCGGGCCGATCAACGTGCGCTGGGACTTCGAAGCGTGCTCATCGGTGGGCGGGGACGCGTTCAGCTACCAGTGGATCGACGATGAGCATTTCGCGATCTACCTGCTCGACGTCTGCGGGCACGGTGTCGGTGCCGCGCTGCTGTCCGTCTCTGTGCTGAACACGCTAGCCTCGCGGACACTGCCAAACGCAGACCTGCGTCAGCCCGAACAGGTGCTGGCCAGCCTGAACGCCGTGTTCCAGATGGAGCGGCACAACAACATGTATTTCACCATCTGGTACGGGGTGTTCCACCAGCCCACACGCACGCTGCGCTACGCGACGGCGGGCCACCCGCCGGCGCTGCTGTTCGACTCGCACGGTGCCGAACCCCGGCATCTCGTCGCTCCTTCCCTGCCCATCGGCTGCATGGATGACATCGAGTACCCCGTAGCCAGCGCTTCGGTGGCGCCCGGCGGCCGACTGTACGTGTTCAGCGACGGCGTCTATGAAGTCCGCCTGCCAGAGGGTCGCGAAATGACGCTGGAGGACTTCGTGCCGCTGGTGGCTGCGTCGCCGCCGGCGGAAACGGGTTTGACGGCCGTACGCGCCGCCGTCGCCGCAAAACAGGGCCGCGAGCGGTTCGACGACGACTTCTCGCTGGTCGAGCTGCATTTCGCCTGACGCCGAGTTTCAGCACCGGGGCTTGAAGCCGGGGCCGGCAGCGAACACACTCCCTGACCCACCAGCGGACCAGACTCGTGATCACATCGCAGGACGTCGGAGACATTCTTGTTTGCCGCCTCTCGGGTCGGCTGGACGCGCTCGGCGCCGACGCATTGGCGGCGGAGCTATTGCCGCTGCTTGAGGGCTCCAAGCGCCGAGTGCTGCTGAACCTGGAAGAGCTCGGCTACATCAGCAGCATCGGACTGCGGGTTCTGGTCAAGGCCGCAAAGGCCGTGAAGGCCGGCGGCGGCATGCTGAAGCTGTGCAGCCCACCGGCCACGGTGCGCAAAGTGCTGGAAATTTCCGGCATGGACCAGCTGCTCGATCTGCGCGACAGCGAATCAGCGGCCATTGCCGCGTTCGGCTAGGGCTGCCCCTCAGGTCGCCGACAGCGCCTCGTAGTGGTCGCGCAGGGCACCCGCAAGCATTTCGTCGAGATAGAACACCCGCACATCCAGCTCACGGGCCAAGGCATCGATGTAGGCGCTGCGCGTGGTGCAGATGGCGTACAGATCAAGCGGGCAGGCCTGCGCGCGCAACAGCATTGCAACCTTCAGATTGGTCTCCGCATCCGCGGTCAACAGCGCCATGCCGGTGGTCTCCGGTTCAATCGATAGCCCGGCGGCGAGCGCGTCCGACCACGTTCCCGGATCGTGCAGCTCGCCCTCGACCGGCACCGGGGTGAGTGCGCCCGCATCCACATCCAGCGCGAAATGACGACAGGCGGCGGCCGCGTCGGGATCCACCACCACCAGGGTCGCGATCTCTTCTTCTCCGCGCAGCAGCAGCAGCTCGGCGAGCGTCTGGCCGAGGTGGCCAAAGCCCGCGAGATAGACCACGTCGGCGTGACGCGTTTCGGCGAAATGCGCCTCCAGATGCTCGTCATACAGCAGCAGCGCCGCGATGCGATGGGTGCTGAACACCATCGGTGCACCGGCCTCACCGCTGTCGCGCCGGGCGCGCAGAATCCGGTTTACCGGACGCAGCAGTGACAGATCGACCACATGCGCGGCCACCGGCAACGCTGGAAACTCGGAGCGCAGCGCCCAGGCGCATTCCAGGTTGATCGAATCATCCGCCGTCATGACCACCGCGCGCGAGGCCCGCTCCAGCGCCAGGCGTGCGCGCGTTTCCGACAGCAGCATGTTGCCGCGAACCCGCCGCACACGGCGCTCGGCGTCGAGCGGTTCGTAAACCGGAACGCCCAGCCCTGGCGCATGCTCGACCAGCAGCACGATTCGATCCGCATCCACCGCGTGAACGGCGTCCAGATACGCCAGCACCAGCGCATCCGAGCCTACGATGACCACATGATCGGCCAGGGATCGCTCCGGCAGGGCACGGGCCCCGAGGGCACGGCGGACGGCATCAACCACCACGGTCGTCGTAATCAAGGGGGCCAACAGGTAGGCCGTCCAGAGCAACACGACCGGAATCGGACCCGACTCCTTCAGCGGGGTGCCCAGATCGGTGCCGCCAAACACGAACAGGCTGGCGGCGAAGTACACCCAAGCCACCAGCGACAGCTGGTCGGCCTGTTCATAGAACGATGTTCGACCGCCCAGCGCGAACGCCGTGACGACCAGAACAAAAACGAGCAGGACGGCGACTGGCCGCCAGGCCAGCGCCATCATGCGCTGCGATGGCGGCGTGATCAGTCGACCCGCGCCTCGGCGTAGCCGGAGAGTACCGTCACACCATCCTGATTGGTGGTTTCCACCTTCAGTTTTACCTGGCCGTCGGCCACTTCCTCGACCGTTGCCGTTGCGTGCAGCGTATCGCCAGGCCAAACCTGATTGGTGAAGCGGACGCCATACTTGGTCAGACGACCATCACCAACGTAATCGGTCAGCATGCGGCCGGTCATGCCCATGGTGAGCATGCCGTGCGCGAACACGGATGGATAACCCGCCACCTTCACCGTGAAGATCTCGTCGGTGTGCAGCGGGTTGTAGTCGCCGGAAGCGCCCGCGTACTGAACGATCTGGGTTCGCTTCAGATCTTCCACGAGGCACGCGCTGTGGGTATCGCCCACGCGCAATTCGCTGGCCTTGAGTGCCATATTGTCCCCCTACTTCGAATCGACCGGGCGCTCGGTGCGTACACCCACGCCACGCGCCGTGATCACCAGTTCGCCGTGCTGGTCGCGGTACTCGGTCACCGATTCGGTGAAGACCAGCTTGCCGGCACGCTTGCTCTCCTTTTCCCAGGTCTTTCCGGGACGCGTGGTGGCCGAGAGCACGTCGCCCGGCTTCAGGTGCCGGTGATACTCGAAGTGCTGCTCCGCGTGG
>CAZVMA010000007.1:3382-10331 GCA_964628545.1 uncultured Pseudomonadales bacterium
TCGCGCTTGATGCCGGTGGGCTCTTTGCCGGAACCGACCCACGGCTGGCCGATTTTGGGGCGCAGAAAGTAGTCTGGATCGAACTGCGCGCTGGATTGGGCGAACGTCGGCGGCGCGATGATGCTGCCGGGCTCGGTCGTCTGCGCGTATTCCGGGTCATAGTAAATCTGGTTTGCGTCCCCGACCGAGCGCGCGAACATCATGATGTGGCTCGCCTCGACGAGGAATTTCTCGACTGCCATCGGCTGTTTCCCCCAGTGTCAGATGGTCCCTGCGGCAATCGCCCGCCATGTTTGGCGGCCAATCACGCACGTGGGCGCGCAGCGGAGTCACAACCCCGGCGCGGCCTGAGTATCCCGCAGGGCCACGAGGGCTTCAACCAAAGGCGCCGGGTCGACCTGATCGAATTCTGCGAAGGGACCGCGGGCCCTGGGCCGCGCGCTCAGCGGCCCTTGAATTCTGGCGCGCGTTTCTCAAGGAATGCGCTGATGCCTTCGATCTTGTCCTCGGTTTGCACGAGCGCGCCCTGCGCGTACTTTTCGAACATCAGGGCGCCCGCGAGGCTGGCCTCCATGCCGAAATGCACCATCGCCTTCATGGTTCTGGGCACGAACGGGGCATAGGACGACAGATGCGCCGCCATCCGCCGCGCTTCATCGAGCAGCGCTTCTGGCGCCACGAGCCGGGTCACCAGGCCGATCTGCAGCGCGCGCTGCGCATCAATGGTCTCTCCCATGAGCAGCATCTCCATGCCCCAGCCCCGACCGACGATGCGCGGAAGCCGCGCCGTGGCGCCACCGCCGGGGATGATCCCCAGCTTGCCCTCAGGCGTGGCAAAGCGCGCGTTGGGCGTAGCGATGCGCAGGTCGCAACCCAGCGCCACCTCAAGACCGCCACCCATGCAGACACCATTAATGGCCGCAATGGTGGGTTTCGGCGTGCGCTCGAGCTGATCGGCAAGCCCCTGCACGATGGGTTCCAGCGCCTTGCGAAAATCGCGGTGCAGGACCTCGGACAAGTCAGACCCCGACGCGAATGCGCGGTCGCCCGCGCCCGTGATGGTGATTACGCGAACCTCATCGTCCTGGGCTGCGGCGCGCGCGGCGTCCTGCAGCTCCGCGAGCGTGGCAAGCGAAATCGCGTTGTATTTGTCCGGGCGGTTGATGGTAATCAAGGCCATCGGGCCTTCGACCTGGTACAGGATGTTCTCGTACACGGCTGCTTCCGACAGACTGGCACCGCGATGATAGCAGAGCGGCATTGCCTCCCGAGGGCCAACCGCCGCCGAGCGCCCGGGATCACTGGGGCAAAAAAAACCGCCGGGCCGACGAGCAGCGCAGCGGTTCAATGGTCTTCTAGGAAGACCTTAAGGGGATAGAGATAGCCTCACGCGAAGCGCGCTCTCGCAAACGCCTCGATAGTCACTTTGCAGCAGAGCTGTTGCCCCTGAATTTCAGCGCCGGGCGCGTTTGTGACAGTGTGTATCCAATACCCACCAATCACAGCTCGATGACGAAACAGGCGCCGCCGCCAACCGCGTCCTCGATACGCACGCGCCAACCCTGGGCCTGACAGAGCTGGCGCACGATGGCAAGCCCGAGACCACTGCCGCCAGTGTGCACGTTGCGCGAGGAGTCGAGCCGATAGAAGGGCTGAAACACCGCCTCGCGCAGCGCGGCCGGGATACCCGGCCCTCGGTCACTGATCTCGATGCGCCGCCCCGCGACGTGAACACGCACGTCGCTGGCGTGCTGCAGACCGTTGCCGACGATGTTGACCAGCACGCGCTGCAGCGCGCCCGGCGCGACAGCCACGCGCACATCCTGCGGCGGATCGGCGGACAGCGGCACCGGCTGATCAAAACCCGCTAGGGTGTCGCGGATAAACGCAACCAGCTCGACCTCCTGGGGCGTCTCCTGCGCGCCGCGCGCGAACTGCAGCGCGTCACCGATCAGGCCATCCATGACCTCGAGGTTGCGCTCGAAGCGCTCGATCAGCCGCGCATCCACTTCAGGCGGCAACAGTGCCAGAGCCAGACGCATGCGCGTCAGCGGCGTGCGCAGGTCATGGGAGATGCCGGCGAGCAGCGTGGTCCGATTCGAGAGCAGGCTTGAGATCTCCCGCGCCATGGTGTTGAAGCTGCGAGCCAGCGACACCAATTCGCGCGGACCGTGCTCGGGCAACGGCTCAAAATTCTCGCCGCCCCGAAACCCCTCGACGCGCTCGGCGGCCAGCACCAGGGGACGGGTGATGCGCTGAACGATGCCGAGGGAGGTCAGAAACACGATCAGCGCGCCGAGCAGAGTGATGACGATACCGACATACAGCGGCTGAATGTCGCGCCGCGCAGACGAAAAGCCGATCTGGATCGCGAAACCACCCATTGGCACCTCAGCCCAGATCAGGTCGTCACCTTCGAGCAGCGGCACCGGCATGGATAGCCGCTCGGACAACCGAGCCTGCAACAGTGACAGCCAGGGCCGGCCGAGGTCGGCCGGCGCCAGCGCCTGTGACTCTGCGGAGATGATCAGATCATGGCTCTGGGCCAGCTCCAGCTCGAAGTACGGTCGCGCATCTGGCGGCAATTCAACCCAGGTCTGAGCGGACAGCACCAGCAGGGCGGCCTCATCATCAGCCGACTGCAAGGCAATCGGCTGGATCACGAACACATTCAGAGCCAGTACGGCGATCGCCGCGATAGCGAGTGCGCTGACGGCGAGAATCAGGTTGGTGCGCGCCAGCAGCGACAGGGTGGGACGTTGCGCCGGCGTCGTGCTCGCCGTGGGCTCAGACATTCCCGTCTGGGCAGAACATGTAGCCCTTGCCCCAGATCGTGCGGATGTACGTCGGGCGCGATGGGTCGTGCTCGATCTTGCCTCGCAGCCGGGTCACGCGCACGTCGATGGAGCGGTCAAATGGCGATCGCTCGGCGCCCGTCAGCAGATCCAGGATCCGGTCCCGGTGCAGGACCTTGTTCGGATGCGCCGCCAGCACCGCCAGCAGATCGAACTCGCCTGACGTCAGCGGCACGATCACGCCGTCACGAGTGAGCTGGTGGGAGGCCGCGTTCAGCACGAACGGGCCGAAGCGAACATCCGGTTCACGCGGCGCCGCCCCGGCGCCCTTGCGCGATCGCCGCAGTACCGCTCGCACCCGAGCAAGCAGTTCGCGCGGGTTGAACGGCTTGGACAGATAGTCATCGGCCCCGATCTCGAGCCCGACGATCCTGTCGACATCGTCTCCCTGAGCAGACACGATGATGATTGGAATGTCGCGTTCGCCCTTCAGGCGACGCGCAATCGACAGACCGTGCTCGCCCGGCAGCATGAGATCAAGAATGATCAGATCAACCGGGTGCTCGGCCATCCAGGCCTGCATGGCCTCGCCACCGTCCACGGTGTCCACAACGAAACCCTGTTGCTCGAGATATTCGCGCGCCAGTTCGCGGATCTCGGGGTCGTCGTCAACAATCAACAAACGCCCGCTGTCGTGATCGGCGACCACGGCCGATCCTCAGCGCTGCTCGACGGGCGCCGCGGGCGCTGGCTGCGTGCTGGCGGGCTGCACGCTGATCGAGCCGGCTTCCGTTGGCGGTGCACTGCCGACGCGATGCTCGAACCCCACCCCGAAGCCGGCACGCTGCGATGCCAGCGTTTCGGCTTCCGTGGCTGGGCGCACGTGCACGACTTTGGTTTCGATTCGAATCAGCCGCCCGTCGGGTTGGCGAATGATGCGCCCGTACCGGCGCTCAGACCGAATCTGCAGAACACCTGCGGGATTGCCGCCTTGCAGCGCCATGCGCCGACGGACTTCGGTGAGGAGGGCGCGGCGCTCGTGAACGTTCAGGGAGTCCCACCGCGCTGCCAGAGCCGTCAGCGCCTGGTTCGAGCTGTCCGTATACGTCGGCACCGCTGCCGCCTGTGCCGGGGCTGCCCCCTGTGCCGGGGCTGACGCTTGTGTCAGGGCTGACGCGGGGGGGCTGCCGACGACGGCAGTCTCGGCTGGCGACCCGGCGGCGGCCACGCCTGCCAGACTCAGTGCCGGCAGGCCGATCGACCACCACACGAGCCATTGCAACGTCGCCTGCAACGCCCGAGGCGATCGCTGACTCGCACGAGCGGTGCTCGCGCGCGCGCTACCGGCCATCATGACGGTGTCGCTCCACAGTGCCGCTACCAGATCCACCTCCGACCGGCGGAACCGGCGGCCATGCAAAGCCGCCGGGCCAAGACGCACGCCGAGCCCCATCGGGACCCAAGGCGGGCAGAATCAGACTGCCACCGATCATTCTCGGCCGCATCCGTTTCTGCCACATGTCCTCAGCGTTTCATGATGTTACAACACGGTGACTGCGGGCGCGTGTCGCAACCGGCTGGTCTCCGCTGACCTGATCCGACCCCCTGCCGATCACAGGGCTTCGAACAGGCCGGCCGCGCCCTGACCGCCACCGATGCACATGGTGACCACACCATAGCGCTTCTGCCGACGGCGCAGCTCACGCAGCACGAGACCCGTCATGCGCGAGCCGGTCATACCGAACGGGTGGCCAATGCTGATGCTGCCACCCAGCACGTTGTACTTGGCGTTGTCGATGCCGAGCGCATCGCGGCAATACAGACACTGGGAGGCGAAGGCTTCGTTCAGCTCCCACAGGTCGATGTCATCGATGGCGAGGCCCGCGTTCTTCAACAGACGCGGAATCGCGAACACCGGGCCGATACCCATTTCGTCCGGCTCGCAACCCGCAACGGTGAAACCGCGGTACAGACCAATCGGCTTCAGGCCCAGCTGCGCCGCCCGCTCGGCTGACATGAGGAGGGTCATCGAGGCGCCATCCGACAGCTGCGACGCATTCCCCGCGGTGACCGAGCCATCTTCCTCGAAGGCCGGCGGCAGCTTGGCCAGACCTTCAAGCGTAGTGTCGGGCCGATTGCATTCGTCCCGATCGACGATCACCTCGGCGTGCGATTCCGCCCCAGTCGCCTTGTCGACCTTCAGCATCGTGGCCTTCATCGGCACGATCTCGTCGGCAATCTTCCCTTCCTGCACCGCCTTCGCGTAGCGCTGCTGGCTCTGCAGGGCGTACTCGTCCTGCGCCTCGCGCGTGACCTGGTAGCGACGCGCCACCACTTCGGCCGTATTGCCCATGGCCATGAAGATCTCGGGCTTCTCTTCCATCAGCCGCTTGTTCTGCTTCGCCTTGCCCGGCTCTTGACGCGTGCGCATGGAGATTGAGTCGACCCCGCCCGCAATCGCGATCTGAGTCTGGCCGGTGGCAATCTGGTTGGCCGCCATGGCGATGGTCTGCAAGCCCGAGGAGCAGAACCGGTTGATGGTGACACCACCCGTCGTGATGGGCAGACGCGACAATACGACTGCGAGTCGTGCCAGGTTGCCGTCCTGCTCACCCGTGTGGCTGGCAGCGCCAACATACACGTCTTCGACTTCGTCCGGAGATACCGCTGGATTGCGGTCGAGCAGCGCATCGATGCAGTGCGCCAACATGTCATCCGATCGGGTCAGGTTGAAGCTGCCGCGGAAGGCTTTTGCCAATCCGGTGCGCACGCTGTCGACGATTACGACGTCTTTCATGAGAGCCCCCTCTGCAAGTGAATGCGCCCGGATGTTTGGCCGGGGCCTGACGGATTGGGGTCGAGCAGCCGCGCCCGACCGTGCCCGCCGGATGGTAAACGCTCCAGCGACCGGTCGCCACCAAGGGGTGTGCCGGAGCTCGCGGCCACGGAAACGTTTGGGGGTATCGGCGCCGTTTGCGGCGCCACGCCGGCGACAAGCCGACGTGGCTGCCCGCTCCGGTCAGATCGACCAGCTGACGTCGAACAGCCAGGTCATGCCAACCTCCTGCTCGAGCACCGTGACGCCCTGCTGCCGAACTTCGAGTTCGTCCTGCAGCAAGTTGCGCACCCGCAGCTTGAACGTGAGATGGTCGGTCGTGAACCAGCTGTACGTCAGGTCCAGCGAGTGAAACGGTTGCTCGAAGGCGTCGTCGATGCCGTTTACGCCAGCGAACAGAATGCGCTCGCCAAAGGCGTTATACGCCAACGTGGCGCCATGTCGGCCGTTCGGCGAATCGTACCCCAGCGCCAGATTGGCCACCCACTCCGAATGCTGGGTGAGGCGCCGCGTCTCGTTGGTGACGTTGCCCACGCCCGGGCCGGGTGTGATATCGATCTCCGAGTCCGACAGGGTCAGGTTTCCGGACAGGAAGAACCCCTCCACCCATGAGCCGGCCCAGTTGGACAGGAATCCGAGGCCCTTCAGACCCTCGAGCTCGACGCCGTAGATCTCGGCTGCATCCGCGTTCACGAAGTTGAACAGGATGTTCTCTTCCGTTGCGCCGCCCTGCACGGTTTCGATCGGGCTCGAAATATCCTTCAGGAACAGCGAAACCGTGAAGTTGTCGCCATCGTCCCAGAACCACTCTGCCCGCAGATCGTAGTTGTCGAGCTCCGAAGAGATCAGGAACGGGTTGCCCCGAACCTGCGCCTCGGTGAGCGGGTCAATGTAGGTGGAACGCGATATCTCCCGAAGGTCCGGACGGGCCACCGTACGACTCCAGCCCGCGCGCAGCTGGAACTCATCGCCCCAGAATCCGGGGCGGATCCACGTGGCGGCCAGCGCCGGGTACCACTCATCGTCGTTGATCGCCGATTGCTCGAGTTCAGCAGGTGACACCGGTACCCGCGGGGTGGTGTACGCCAGCAGATCCACGGGTACAGACAACTGCTCGAACCATTCCTGTCGTGCACCGCCGGACAGGCGAAACGCGGAATCCCAAAGCAGGTCGAATTCGTAGTACTGCTGCAGGGTGCGCATGATGATCGCCGTGTCGGCGATGGGCTTGCCGTCCAGGGTCACGAACTGCAGCTTGCCCTTGGGGCCCTTGCGCGGGTCGACGACGTGCTTGACCTGGTACTCAAGCCCCGCCAGG
>CAZVMA010000007.1:10341-14361 GCA_964628545.1 uncultured Pseudomonadales bacterium
GTACTGCGCCTCGGTGATCTGGCCGGCCAGGTAGCTTTCGAGACCAGTGCCGCCGAGACCGGCGGTCACCCGTATGCCCGTGGACAGGTCCCGGATGTTGCTGTCCGAAAACACCTCGCTCGGCGTGCCCTCGGCGACGACGTTGAAACCGGCAGCCGTGCTACCCAGACCGAACGCATACTGCTCGTAGGAGCGGCCTTTGCGGACGTAGTCGTAGCCGCCCTTCAACGTCAGTTCGGCTCGGTCCCAGTAGAACGGCACCGAGATCGCACTGCCGTAGCTCTCGACATCGTCGTACAGCTCCGAAAAGCGATACTCGCCGGCTGACGCGGTCGCCCGAACCTGGCTGCTGATCACCGCGCCCGACGCGGGGTCAAGCAGCTCAACCAGACCAAACCGCGCCTCGTTCGGAATATCGCTCTCGGCTTCGGCATCGGAGTAGTACCAGGTCACCTCGGTGTCTCGAACCCGCTCCAGGAAGCCCAGCCAATCGGGCAGCAGCGCCAGGGTTGCGTCACCCAGCCGATGCGTACCGTTGGCCTGATTCACCCGCAGATCGCGCTGCTCGAAGCGGATGCTGTAAAACCGCCCTTGCGCCGGCGCCACCTCGTCATTGCAGTCGTTGAACTGGCCATCCAGACACGTGAGGATGTTCGCGGCTTCGTCCTCCGTATTCCGAAGCGCCATACTGAACGTGCCAATCTCGTGATCGTCCGTGTAGCGCACGCCAAAGTTGAACGCGCCGGTCCAGTTCACGGTGTCCACCGTTCGCTCGGTCTCGGAGTAGTTCAGCTCCGGGCTGTTGACCCGCCGGTTGATTCGGTTGCGATTTCGCGACTCGGTCTCGTAAGAGCCGAGGGCAAGAAAACCAACCTCGAGATCGTCCGAGAGAAACCAGCGATAGCCGCCCGTGATCTCGCCCTCGAGATCGGGGTCGAGATCAGTCTCGCGCAGGTCGGAATTGCGGTTCAGGGCCAGCGCCAGTTCCCGATTCAGGCGATCCGCATCGGCCAGCGTCGGGACGGGCAGCGTGTTGGCCCGGTTCAGCGACGCCAGGATGCTGTTCGGGTTCAGGTTGCCGAGATACTGGTCCAGCCCCTGGCGCAGCGTGTCCGACAATGCGCGAGTGCCGTCGTCCTCGCCCCAGCTGTCTTCGCTGCCGCCGTTATACGTCCACCCGCTCTGGCTGCTTTCGCTGTTCCAGCCCGTGTTGATCTTGACGCTGAACACCGCATCTTCGGGTACCCGCTTGGTGCGGATATCGACGTTGCCGCCACCGAAGTCTGCCGGCAGATTGGGGGAATACCCCTTGGTCACCGCCAGCGCGTCGATGATCTCGGCCGGGAAGATATCCAGCGGCAGCACGTCCCGAGTCAGATCCGGCGACGGCACCGAAGCGCCGTTCAGCTGGGTGCTGGAGTAGCGTTCACCGAGACCGCGAACATAGACAAACTTGTCGTCCCGCACCGTGATTCCCGGGGCCCGCTCCAGCGCCGACGCTACGTTGCTGTCACCGACCCGGCCGATGCTCTCGGCATCGAGCAGGTCGATGGCCACCTCCGACTCGATCCGCTCCGAAACCACGTCGGTGGCAGCCGACCGGAATCGTCCGACCACGACGACTTCCTCGATCGGCCCACTGGCCACCGCCGCATCGGGTGCCGCCGGTGCGACGGCGTCGGCCTCCGCACCCGTCGCCAGACCGGCGTAACTGGCGGCAACTATGCCAAGCACCAGCGCCGGCCCGCGGCCTCTGATCCGTTTGCTCATATCCATGTTGACTTCCGTTTCTGTGCTGCGGGAGGGCTCAGAACCAGAGGTCCCCCTGAGCGAGACCCACCGTCCAGCCGGCCGTCCAGTCGTCATTGGCCCGCACCGCGCCGATGAAGTTGCCGGCGGTTGCCGGTGTGACGGTGTACGTCACCCCATCCAGATCTTTCAGCGTGGTCGCGGTGTAGAACCGGTTCAGCAGCACCAGATCGGTGTCCACCGGCTGACCGGCAGTGAGGGTGATCAGACGGTTATTGGTGTAGGCCGGATAAGCGCCGTTCTTGTTGTTCAGCACGTCCGCGACAGAATCGCCCGCCGGCCAGGCCGTACCGTTCGAGGTCGGGGTGTTGCAGGCCAATACCGTGCTCTTGACGTAGGAGTCGCCGGCCTTGGCGAAGGTGGCCGTCGGCGCGTCGGTGATGCGCAGGCAGCGCCCCGGATTCTGCGCCGGGCTCAGGGACTGGGCGTATCCGGTGTAGAAGATGCTGTCTTCCAGCTTGAACTGCGTGCCGCGCCGGAACTCGGCACCCATGGAGTCGCCGTGCGTCGCCACCGGCACCTTGGCGCCGCTGGGAATACAGGTGAGGTTGCGAATCGTCGGCATCGACCGCGGCAGTGCGTCGAAGTTGAGCTCTTGGTTATCCGCTTCGATGCAGCGGTCGCCATCGGTGGTCGACTGGATCACCAGCGCGTTCTCCACCGAGCCGACCCAGCCGTCAGCCCAGTCGATCGAGTCGTCCTGCACGTACAGGGCAACCAGGTTCTTGACCTTGGCCGCGCCGCCGAAGAATTCCACGCCGTCGTCGTAGGTGGAGTAGACCTGAATGTTCTCGATCGTGGTGCCGCTGCCTACTGCGTTCAGCGTCACGCCATTCAGCTCGTCGCCCGGCGCAACCTCAAAGCCCGGGTGCTTGATCACCACGTACTTGAGTGAACCGGAGCTCTCGGTATTGTTGTTACCGCCGTAGAAGGAGTCCTTGCCCTCGGACTTCACGTGACAGGTGTTGCCGGTGCGCTGCGCGTCGCTGCACTTGTTGGTGATACCGTTGCCGTTGATCACCACACCACCCCAGAGCTGGGTGTCCTCTTTGCCTGCGTTACGCAGGATGGCATCGTTGAAACCAGTCAACGTGATCGGCGCGACCGAGGTGCCCTCGGCAATAATGCGCGAGCCGCGGTTGATCAGCAGGTAGTCATCGGGATTCGTCCACGCCAGCTTGTTGCCCGCACGGATGGTGAGGGTCGGGCCGGCGCCATCCTGCGGTACCGTCTCGGCCGGGTTGGTGCCGTCGACGAATTTGCCTACCTGCAGGGTGTCCTCGAACACATGCACGCCGGTGATGAACGGGATGGTCAGGCTGACCAACAAGGGATTGTCCTCGCCCACGAATTCCGGGCCGTAGACGCAGTTGGTGCCGTCGAAGGTGCCCTGAATGCGCGTGTTCGTCTCCGGGTCTAGGTAGTTGGCGCAGGGATTGGTAGAGCCGCCACCACCGGAATTGGTCACCGAGTTATCGGTAATGTTGGTGCTTGAGCTGGCGTCGAGGTTGACGTCCCCGCCACCGCCACCGCAGCCGGCAAGCAGCACTGCACTGACAGACATGGCGAGCAATCGATGCGGAAACAAGTTATTCGCGGTCGTACGTGTCATGAGGGGGGTCCTCGATCGGATGGAAGGCCCGGACGAACGCCCGAGATCTGGACCCGTACCCTAGTGAGCGAGAATGTCGGTTGCGTGACGCTTGCGTGACGGATTCGTGACAAACGCCGCCAGCGTTCGCCTGTCACGAATACGTCACGGAGCAACGATAGTGTCGCGAAAATCCTTGAGCGACCGCCGACGATGGGCTATCGCGCTTTGCTGAAACAATACATTCGGCACCTGATGCGGGTGACCGGTGACCATCACATCCTGACCGCAGAGCCGGGTGGAGTGCTTGGTCGACGTGATGTGGCGGAACTCAGGCTGCTTGCCGCGGAAATCGGGCGCGAGGACGAAGCGCGGGAGCGAAACATCCGGCAGGGGTTTTCGGATCAGCCCCATACGCCGAAGCCGCAAACCGACGCACCCACACAGGGCTACGCGCAGGACCCACAGCAGCTGACGCCGTAGCCGGACGAAACGACCACGTCGAACGTGAACCCACGCGACGCGCTGCGTCGCGCAGGTTCCCGGGAGGTGACGCCCAGAGGGTGAGCGCCCTTCAGGTGAACGCTCTCGGAGTTACTCCGCAGGCGTCTCGGCCGGGG
>CAZVMA010000007.1:14461-21034 GCA_964628545.1 uncultured Pseudomonadales bacterium
TCTGCGGCCGGCATCTCTGCTGCAGGCGCCTCGGCGGCCGGGGCTTCCGTTGCGGGCGCCGGCGCAGCGGGCTCGCTGGCGGCATCGCTGCCGCTCTGGCCGCATGCGGCCAGCAGGATGCTCAACCCGACAATTCCCAATGATCGCTTGAACATGATGTCTCCTCGCTGAACCGGGTGCTCGCACATGAACCGCCTTGCGGTAACGTTGATGCTGCGCGACCCCCGCTGTAACTGGGCTAGTGCATGGCGCGCACCGAAACGGAGCACGCCGCCGCGGAGCATACCGAATCCGACGCTGAGGTACACGCCGGGATCTCCGAGCCCCTGACGACGTGCCAGTTCCACCGCGATACCATGCGCCAAAGCAATCCGCAGGCTGCGCCCTGGAACCAGGTGTTGATCGTCATGTCCGAACCGACGCCCCCTTCAAGCGACCCGATTACCCTCGTATCTGCAGTTCAGCTGACCGCCCAAACCTGGGTTACCGGGCTCTGTTTCGGCGAAGGCCCGCGCTGGCATGCGGGCGCGCTCTGGCTCTCCGACATGCATGCGCACGAGGTGCTGCGCGTGACCGGCGACGGGCAGGTCGAACACGTCGTGTCAGTTCCGCAGCAGCCGTCCGGGCTCGGTTGGCTTCCGGACTCGGGGGGCACACCTCAGGCCGGTGATCTGCTGATCGTCTCGATGCAGGACCGATGCCTGCTGCGCTTCGACGGTCGCCGTCTCGCGCTTCATGCCGATCTCTCGAGTGTCGCCGAGTTCCACTGCAACGACATGGTGGTCGATGATCTCGGTCGTGCCTGGGTGGGCAATTTCGGGTTCGACCTCCACGCGCGTGCCAAACCGCGCGCCGCGACGCTGATGCGCGTGGATCCGGACGGTACGGTCACGGCCGCGGCATCCGACCTGCGCTTCCCGAACGGTACCGTAATCACGCCCGACGGGCGCACCCTGATCGTCGGTGAATCCATGGGTCGCCGCTTGACCGCCTTCACCATCACGCCCACCGGGTCGCTGACGGATCGACGCGTGTGGGCAGAGTTGCCCAACGGCGCGCTGCCCGACGGTATCTGTCTGGACGCGGCGGGCGGTATCTGGTCCGCCTCGCCGAGCACCAACGAGTGCCTGCGTCAGGTCGCGGGCGGCACCGTAACGCACCGAGTGCCGCTTGCGCAGGGCGCGTTCGCCTGCATGCTGGGCGGAACAGACGGCCGCACCCTGTTCATGCTGACGGCCGCCGATTCGGACCCCGACCAGTGCCGGGCACAGCGCTCCGGCCGCATCGAAATCTGTCGCGCGCCCTACGCACGCGCCGGCTGTCCCTGACGGCCAGCCGCACTAGAATTCACTCTGCTTCACGACCCTTCGAGGACGCCATGCTGCACCCAAACTATGAATCGCCCTGGATGAACGACGAACTGCGCATCCTGCGCGATGCCGCCGCTCGCTTCTTCGCCCAGGAGTTCAAGCCGCGCAACGAGCAGTGGCTGGCGCAGGGCAAGGTAGATCGCGATGCCTGGACGCTGGCCGGCAGTGCCGGACTGCTGTGTGCCGCGATACCGGTGGAGTACGGTGGCGCCGGCGGCGACTACCGGCACGAAACCGTCGTCATGGAAGAAATGATGCGCGCGGGCATCACGGGCTTCGGCTATCAGGTACACAGCACCATCGTGGCGCCCTACATCCTGCACTACGGAACCGAGGACCAGCGTCGGCGCTGGCTGCCGGGCCTTGCAACCGGTGATCTGGTCGGCGCCATCGCCATGACCGAGCCGAACACTGGCTCAGACCTGCAGGCCGTGCGCACAACCGCTCTGCGTGACGGCGATCACTATGTGATCAACGGCGCCAAGACCTACATCACCAATGGGCAGCACGCCAATCTGATCATCGTGGTCGCCAAGACCGACCCCAGCAAAGGCGGCAAAGGCATCTCGCTGGTGGTGGTGGAAACCGAGAACAACCCGGGTTTCAAGCGTGGCCGCAACCTGAAAAAGATGGGCATGAAGTCAGCCGACACCTCAGAGCTGTTTTTTGCGGACTGCCGGACCCCGGCCACGCACGTGCTGGGTGGGGAAGAGGGCAAGGGCTTCGTTCAGCTCATGCAGCAGTTGCCGGCGGAGCGCCTCAACATTGCCCAGGCAGGCGTCATCGCCATGGAGCGCGCAATCGAAATTACGATCGACTACGTGAAGTCGCGCCAGGCCTTCGGCCAGCGCGTGCTGGATTTTCAGAACACCCGCTTCCGGCTCGCGGAATGCAAATCCGAGGCGCTGATCGCGCGCACGTTCGTGGACCGCTGCGTCGAATGGTTGCTCGCGGGCAAACTCGACGCCGCCACGGCATCGATGGCGAAATATTGGTGCACGGAAAGGCAGTGCGACATCATCGATGCCTGCCTGCAGCTGCACGGCGGCGCCGGCTACATGGACGAGTATGAGATCTCGCGCCTGTACACCGACGCCCGAGTTCAGAAGATCTACGGCGGCACCAACGAGATCATGAAAGAGCTGATCGGGCGCTCGCTCGGCTGACAGCGCCGAACGCGCGATATCCGATCAGAACGGCCAGGGGTTGCGGCTGAAGGCCACGGCGAAAATGTAGCCCACGCTTGCCAGCGCGCCTGCCACGCCTGCAACCCGCAGCCCCGGCGAACGGGCCCGCAAAGCGAGTACGCCGAACCCGATGTACGCGATCAGGCCGATCAGTTTTGCGCCCAGCCATCCGGACACTGGCGACAGGCCAAGCTGCAGCGCCAACACAAAGCCGAGCACCAGCAGGCCGGTATCAATCACGTGCGGGGCGATACGCACCCACTTCTGCTGCCGCATGGGTGAATCGATGAACGCCCATCCGGCGCGCACCAGGAAACCAAGTACGGTCACGTAGGCCAGCACCACGTGCAGTGTCTTCAGCATGCTCTTTCTCCGACGCGACGGGGCCTCACGACGAGGCGGCTGCCACAGCATACGCGCGGCCGCAGCCCGGCGACCATGGGTTGGCATGACCCGCACCATCGGCAGCCGGCGTGCAGCCGTTATACTGACGGCCATCGATCACCCGGAAGACCGCGATGCATGGCCCCACGTCTCATGTCTACTTCTCTCAGCGCCTGCGACTGCATTACGTCGACTGGGGTAATCCGGGCGCGCCGATCCTGCTGCTCATTCACGGCGGTCGGGATCACTGCCGGAACTGGGATTGGGTTGCCGAGGCGCTGCGTGACGACTACCACATCATCGCCCCGGATCTGCGCGGCCACGGCGACTCGCAGTGGCTGCTGGGGGGCAGCTACAACCAGGTCGACTATGTCTACGATATCGCCCAACTGGTGCGACAAGTCGCCGAGGAACCCATCACCATCATTGGTCATTCCCTGGGCGGCTCGATCTCGATCAGCTACACCGGACTGTATCCAGAGCGCGTGCGCAAGCTGATCGCGATCGAAGGGCTGGGGCCCTCGCCCGAGATGCTGAAAGCGCGGCTGGCGCAACCAATCGAGGACCGACTGCAGCAGTGGGTAGGCGAGCTGCACCGGTTGTCGGGCCGCGTGCCGAGACGCTACGCGACGCTGGCCGAGGCCTGCGAGCGCATGCAATCGGAGAACCCGCATCTTTCGGCCGAACAGGCGCGCCATCTGACCATCCACGGGGCAAACCAGAACGAGGACGGTACGTACAGCTGGAAGTTCGACAACTACGTGCGGGTGTTTTCGCCGATCGGGCTCGAGGCGTCACAGCAGCAGCGGCTGTACGGACGCATTGCCTGTCCCACGCTGCTGGTGCGCGGCACCGAATCGTGGGCCTCTGATCCGTCAGCCGATGGACGCGCGGCCTTCTTTCCCAACGCGCGCGTGATCAACGTCGAGCGCGCCGGGCACTGGGTGCATCACGACCAGCTCGAAACATTCCTCGATTTCACCCGCGCGTTCCTGGCCGAGTGACGCCGACCCCATGAGTTCGGATGCAGAGGCCAGCACGAATGCAGGGTGGCGTGCGGAGCGGTCACGCCTGCTGCATGCATCTCCGTGGCAGGGCGTGCTGCACATCACGGGCGGCGGGGCGCGGCTGCTTGCGGAACTGCTGACAACCCCCGGCGCGTCGGCCACGGTACTCGAAGCGACGGTGCCCTACGCCGAATCCGCGCTGGCCGAGCTGCTGGGCCGACGTCCGGACCAGGCCTGCGCCGCGCCGACCGCGCGGGCCATGGCCATGGCCGCATTTCAGCGGGCGCGGCGGCTGGCACCCGCGGCCGATCCAGCGACCCTGTTCGGGCTGGGCTCGACCGCAAGTCTGGCGACCGGTCGAGCCAAACGTGGCGCCCACCGCGCGCATGTTGCGATCCAGACCGTGGCCGCCACCCGCGAAGCCACGTTCAGCTTCAGCGGTGGCGCGCGACGGTCCACCGACGCCAAGGGCCAGAGCGCGCGGGATGAACAGGAGTCCCTGCTTCTGGAGGGGCTGTGGCAGGAACTCGCGAACGCGCTCGATCTGCCAGGCCTCTCTATCGTCGGCACAGGCCCGAGCACCCGCTCCAGCACCCGCACGACAGTCGCCCCGGGCACCTGGCGCGAGCTGATCCTGGGGCATCGGACGACGCTGGCCACTGCGCCCCATGACGGACGACTGCTGCTGCCCGGAGCGTTCAACCCGGTGCATCACGGCCACGCGCGCATGCTCGCGCTCGCCGAGGCGCGTACCGGACTGACCGGCGCCTACGAACTCTCAATCGCAAACGTCGACAAGCCGCTGCTGGATTACGCCGAAATCGCCCAGCGCTTGGCGCAGTTCCACGCGCCGGTGTGGTTGACCCGGCTACCGACCTTCGTCGAAAAGGCCCGCGCCTTTCCCGAGACCGTGTTCGCGGTCGGCGCAGACACAATCGAGCGAATCGCGGCACCCCGCTACTACGGGGGCGTGACCGGTCGCGACGCTGCGCTGGCCGAGCTGCGCGATCTGGGTGTGGGCTTCTGCGTATTCGGGCGCCTGCTCGAGGGCCGCTTTCAGGTGCTGGACGACCTGCAGCTACCCGCGCTGCTGCGCTCGCTGTGCATGGGCGTCAGCGAGGCGGAGTTCAACGAGCCGGTCTCGTCGACGGCGCTGCGGGAGCAAAGCTAAACCCGATCAGCGCCGCCGGCGACGGTCGTCCCGCAGCATGGTGCGCCAGCGGCCCGAGCGAAAGCGCCAGATCAACATGGCGCCCTTCAGCAGATAATCGCCAACCAGGGCGCCGTAGACCCACGCAACCGAGAGTTCGAGCCAGGTGAACAGCGCGGCCAGGCCACAGCGCATACCGATCAGGCTCGCAAAGCTGGCCATCAGCGGAAAACGCGTGTCGCCCGCGCCCCGCAACGCGCCGCCGATCGCGAAGTCGACCGCCATCAGCGGCATCATGGATGCCAGCAGGTGAATGAAGATCACCGTGTAGCGCACCGTGAGCGGCTCATCACCAATAAACCAGCGCGAAAGCGGTTCGGCCACGATGCCGATACAGAGCCCAAGCACCCCCATGGCCAGGATGGCGAGGTTCATCGACCGCCAGCCGCTGCGCATCGCGGCATCGTGATCATTCGCCCCGAGGTGCTGGCCGACCAGCGTGGAGCCGGCGATGGAAAACCCGAATCCGACCGTCATGCAGACCTGCAGCAGGTTCACGCCGATGTTGTAGGCGGCAAAGGCCTCGGTGCCGTAGTAGTTGCCGATCAGCATCAGAAAAACGAAGAAACCGACCTGGAAGACCACCTGTTCGACGGCGGCCGGATAGCCGATGTCGAGCAACCGGCGCAGGCGTGCCCGCCGCCACCAACCGCTGCGCGCATGCTTGACCCGGAACTTGTTCTTGACCCACAGGCCAACGAGCACCGCGCCACCGCCCGTGAACGAGAGTCCCGCGGCGATGGCCGCTCCGGAAACACCCATGGCAGGAATAAGACCGAAGCCGAACACGAAGACGTACAGCAGCGGCAGGTTCAGTACGTTCACGCCAATGCCGATCCAGAGCGGCGACCAGGCATCCCCCGAAGCGCGCAGCGCCGCACCCAGGATGAAGTTCACCGCGAAGGCGACCTGGAATATGGACAGCCAGCGAATGTTTTCGCTGGCGAGGGCGAGTGTGGCCTCATCCAGGCCGAAGACGCCGGCAACCTGTGGCGCAAACAGCAACCCAAGCACCATGGTGACCAGCGCGAATCCCCCGGCCAGCACCATGGAGGCCATGGTCACGCGACTTGCTTCCTCGTAATCGCGCGCACCCCAGGCTCGGGCAACGAGGGCCGTGGTACCGGCGCTGACCGCCATCAGAATGGCCTGCATGGCGAAGAACACGCGCTGGCCTGCGCCCACCGCGGCCAGCGACTGGGCGCCCAGTTCACCGATGAACTTGGTCTGCACCATGCCCACCAGCGTGAAGGAGAGATTACCGATGATCGAGGGCACCGCGATCTGCCAGATGCCTGGCCGGCGTTCCAGTTCAACCTCTGCGCGCGTAGACGCCTCGTCCGTTGCCACCTTCGTGCGTTACCTGCCCCTGACTGCTAACATCCCAACGATTTGCGGCGCCGGACCGGCCTGCT
>CAZVMA010000008.1:0-11393 GCA_964628545.1 uncultured Pseudomonadales bacterium
TCGGTCGTTCAGGCCATAGGCCCGGGCGGTGTCGCTGGTGAGCTTGCGGACCAGGAACTCAAGCGGGAACTGCTCGCCCTTCACCCGGTCGCGCGCCCAGTGGGTCAGGATGAAGGTCGGCATGCCGGCGTCGGCGATGACCCCGCAGTGGGCGCCGCCGTCCGACAGACCGAACAGCACGTTGGGGTGCTGCATGTTCTGCAGGAAGAAATCGAAGTTGTACGTCTGATAGCCGCCGAGCGGCTGGTAGAACAGTTCACGGCCGTCATTGAGCTGCAGCAGGTCATACATCATTTCGAATGGATCGCGCCCGGCGGCTGCGGCCAGACCCGCCACGCTGTCGGATCGCTCGGGCTCGTAATTCGGCCGCTCGCCAAGCGGAAACACCTGCCACAACAGCGTGTCGAAAGATGCCCCGGTCGCCATGCGACCGAACCGGCTCTGCTCGCCGAGAACGCGCGCCTTGAAGGCCGGGTCAGCCATGCGGCGCACCTTCTCCGAGCGGGGAAGTCCGTTCAGCTCGGCAAAGCTGGGATGTCCCATGAACATGTGAAAGTTCGACTCGAGCCCGTGCAGCACTCCGGTGGGTCGGCCAGCGATCTGCGGCCGCACCTCGATGCCCTCGCGCCGGGCTTCTTCGGCGATGCGATACATCTTGTTGCCTTCGTAGGCCGCAGCGGAGGTGGCCACCAGCGTCACCGGGCGTCCGGTTTCGCGGGCGAACGTCTTGACCCATGCCCACTCGTCGTCGTCACCCAGATGGTCGGACACCAGCTCGAACACGCCGTGTCGGAGCCCTTTCATCGATAGCCCGAGCGCCAGCATCTCGTCGCTGCCCGCGAAGGTGCCGGGCATGTGCACGCCGTACTTGTCCTTGTGCAGCAGCGTACGGGAGCTGGAAAAGCCAAGCGCGCCGGCCGCGATGCCGTCGCGAACCAGCGCCTGCATCTGCAGCAGCTCTTCCGGCGTCGGCAGATCATCCTGGCTGCTGCAGCGCGCGCCCATGACGTAAGCTCGCACCGCCGCATGGGGCACCTGCGTACCGACATCGATGGCGCGCGGTTTCCGCTCAAGCGCGTCCAGATACTGCGGAAAGGTCTCCCACTGCCAGTCGATACCTTCAGCCAGCGCCGTGCCCGGAATGTCCTCGACGCTTTCCATGAGTTCGATCAGGAATTGTTCCTCACCGCGCCGCACCGGCGCGAAGCCGACCCCGCAGTTGCCCATGATGACCGTGGTCACACCATGCCAGCTGGAGGGCGCCAGCACCGGGTCCCAGGTGGCCTGACCGTCGTAATGGGTATGGACATCGACCCAGCCGGGGGTGACGAGGTGGTTGCGGGCGTCAATTTCGCGTCGGGCGCGACCGCTGACCTTGCCCACCTCGACGATGCGTTCGCCCTGTATGGCAACGTCGCCGCTGAAACGCTCGGCGCCCGAGCCGTCGATGACGGTGCCGCCTCGGATGATGAGATCGTGCATGTGTTGTCCCCTGCCCACGTCAATGCTGAAAGCTGTCGGCGGACCGTAGCGCGAACGGGAAACCGGTGTAAAGCGACGTTAGACTGACGCCTCCGCCTGACCCGGACCGCACGATGCCCGGCCCCGACTCCGAGCGCCGCAACCGGCGCGTCTATCTGTTGCTCTGCGCGAGCCTCGCCGCTCAGGCGCTGGGGCAAACCGCAATGTTCGCGGTATTGCCGGCAATCGGGCGCGAGGTGGGTCTGCGCGAAATTCAGATCGGCGCCATTCTGGCCGGTTCGTCGCTGGTATTTTTCTTCGCCGGCCCCTGGTGGGGGCGCAAGAGCGACCATCTCGGCCGTCGTCAGGTGTTCCTGATCGGACAGGTGGGATATGTGATCGGGGGGTCCCTGTTCGCTGCCAGCTTCTGGTGCGCGCTCGAGGGTATTCTGCTGCCCTTGCAGGCTTGGTTCTGCATGATCGCTGCCCGCATGCTGCAGGCGACGCTGATGTCTGCCTCGCAGCCCGCTGCCGGCGCCTACATCGCCGATATCACCAGCCCCGCCACTCGGGCCCGCGGCCTGGCGCGTATTGGTGCCGCAAGCAATATCGGGGCCATCGTTGGCCCCGCAGTGGGCGGGCTGCTGGCAACCTTGTCCCTGCTGGCGCCCTTCGTTCTGGCCGTGGCCATTGTCGCCATCGCCACGATCCTGTCTTGGTGGCTGTTACCCGATGCACCCACCACGGCGCGGACCACCACCCGCGCCGCTGTGCGCTTCACCGACCCGCGCCTGCGGCCGTGGGTGATTCCCGGCGTGCTCATGTATCTGGGCGCAGCGGTGGTGCAGCAGACGCTGGCATTCCGGATGCAGGACGCGCTGCGGCTGGACGCTGCCGCAACCGCCGGCGCGTTCGGTTCGACCATGGTGGCCTCAGCGATCGCCGGCTTGTTCGCGCAGTCGGTACTGGTGCAGCGTTTCGCGCTGGCTCCTGCGGCCTGGCTGGGGCTTGGATTACCGCTCATTGGTATCGCGCTGGCCGTTATGGGCGTTGCCGAACAGCTGACGCTGTTCGTGGTCGCCAACGTGCTGATGGGGCTTGGCATGGGTTGCGCGGGCGCCGGTTTCAGCGCCGGCGCCTCACTGTCAGTGCGCGCCGATGAACAGGGCGCCGCGGCCGGCATCATCGCAGCCTGCTCGTCGGCGGGCTGGATCATCGGCCCGCTGCTGGGCCCGGGCCTGTACGGACTGCTGCCCGCGTTGCCGTTTGCGCTGACCGCCCTGTGCGTGACCGCCGCTGCGATACCGGTACTCAAGCGCGTTCGGCGCGCGCGCGCAGGCCGATAGTGCTCAATAGGCGCCAGCAATGCTGCACAGAAAATGGAAAAAACGTGGATCTCGACGAATCATCATATTGATATGATTGGATTTTTTCAGTCAGAAACACTTTAGTGCAGTTTCGCTGATGTTCCCGAAGCACGCGCTTTTGTATAGTCGCCACCCTCACCAGCCGGCGCTGTACATGAATACAGTGTCTTTCTCCTCGGCAGGGCGAACGCACAGTAGCGGCCCGGCTGGTGAGGCCAAACCCACCGAGCTCAATCCTCTCTTCCTGTTTTAAGCGCCCGGCTTGGGCTCTCGGCTCCGGAACTGGGCGTGTGCACTGATTCCAGTCTTGGCAATCATCTCGACCTTCAATGTTCAGATTCAGCCCGCGTCTCCGGAGTCCAGCGGGGGTACGTCAGGCAGACGCTGCCGCCAGGGATAGCCGTGATCGGCCACCGCAATGAACTCCGGGTTCAGGAATGACGCCTTGCGGTTGTACTCCAGCGGACTGCCGTCCGTCGCCCAAAGCGAACCGCCGGCAGCCGACAGCACCGCGTGCGCGGCGGCGATATCCCACTCCGAGGTCGGCCCGAGACGCGGATAAAGGTCAGCTCGTCCCTCCGCCAAGATACAGAGCTTGAGCGAACTGCCGACCGGGGTGCGATCGACCCCGGGCCAGATCTGACGCAAGGCATCCAGGTACGTCTCAAGCCGGGCTCCGCCGTGGCTGCGGCTGGCGACAACCACCACTGCGCGATCATCGAGCATCGGCCGACCGCGCAGCGGCCGCTCGCCATCGGCCTCGAGGCATGAGGCCTGACCGCTGCCCACGTCACCAACATAGATTCGGCCCTGAACCGGGACCCCAACCACCCCTGCTACCGCACGGTGGCCCTCGATCAACGCGATGTTGACCGTAAACTCACCGTTTCTGCTGACAAACTCCTTGGTGCCATCCAGGGGATCCACCAGCCAATAACGAGGCCAGCCGGCGCGGACCTCGAACGTCGGCGGGCTGGACTCTTCAGAGATCACCGGAATGTCCGGATCAAGCGCCGTCAGGCCCGCGACAATGATGCGGTGTGCGGCGAGATCGGCCTGCGTCAGCGGCGAATCATCCGCCTTCTGCTCCACCGCGAACGGTGCGCTGTAGATCTCCAGAATGGCGTCGCCCGCGCGTCGAACGATGTCGATGAGGGCAGTCCGCGTCGCGTCGGTCAGGGCTGGTGTCGGCATGTCGATTTCCGGTGGGGTTCAGTGCGCCAATGCGGCGAATGGGTCATGTTGGGCTGCGAGTGTCGTTGCGGCTGCCGCAGGGCAGTTCGCTACTGGTGCCGCCCTGGGCAGCGTCGGCGGTTTGAAACGCCCCGCGCGGATGCGCGCGCAGGTGCGCCTCGATGACCGGCCGGGCCAGATACAGCGCGGCGATGGCTCGCGCCTCGTTGAAATCGGCGCCGTGCAGCAGTTCATCAAGCCGCGCAAACGGCCAAGGTACGACTTCCGGCGGCTCCGGTTCATCGCCGGGCAGCTGCTCGGGGTAGAGATCGAAGGCCACCATGATGTTGATGGTGAACCCCATGTGTCCCGGGGCGATGTTCACGCGCTTGATGTAGCGCACATCGCGCGCGCCGAAGCCGATCTCTTCCTTCAATTCCCGATCGGCGGCCTCCTCGAGCGACTCGCCCGGATCCGCCGCGCCTTTGACCAGGGTCAGCTGACATTCGTGGAACCCCGCGCAGTACTCGCGAATCAACAGCAGCTCACCGCGCGCGTTGACCGGGACCACAATCACGGCCGCCGAGCCGGCACCCGGCAGGCGTTCGTAGGTGCGCTCGACGCCATTCGCAAATCTGAGGTCGAGCTCTTCAACGCGAAAGAACCGCGTGCGCGCGACTGTGCGTACTGCCTTGATCTCCGGAACGCCCAAAATGCCACCCCTCGCCTGCGGAGCCGGTATCATAACCGGGCGCGGGCGCCGGCCGTCAGAACTGCCCGACAAACGGCGCCCGAACAGGCCGAAGGGGGCTTGCGTTACCTTCCGACCCCGGGCACACCGAACCGCATCACCGGAGCACGCCGCCCCATGATCAATTGGCAGGATATCGATACCGTGCTTCTGGACATGGACGGAACGCTGCTCGACCTGCATTACGACAACCAGCTCTGGAACGAGCTGCTGCCGGCGCGCTATGGCGCGCGACATGGGCTCGAAACCACCGAATCGACCAGGCTGCTGCAGGCGCGGATGGGTCAGATCTATGGTCAGCTGGAATTCTACTGCCTCGATTACTGGAGCCGATTCACCCATCTGGACGTGATCGGGCTGCACGACGAGCTGGTCCATCTGATTCGCTTCCGTCCTGGCGCGGAGGCCTTCCTCGAACGGCTGCGGGACACGGGCAAGCGCTCGATTCTGGTGACTAACGCGCATCGGGGCAGCGTGCGGGTCAAGGATCGCCACACCGCCCTGATCGGGCGCGTCGACGCGGACGTGTCGTGTCACGACTACGGTGCGCCAAAGGAATCGCCGGATTTCTGGGCGACGCTCGCGCGCCTGCATCCCTTCGACCCCGAACGGACCCTGTTCATCGACGACAATGCCCCGGTGCTGGACGCAGCGGCGCGCTTCGGCGTGCGCCATCTGTTGACGATCCTGCAGCCCGATTCCGCCCGACCCGCCCGAGCGGCATTGCGTTACCCCGCGTTCAATGACTTCGCCGAAATCCTCCCCTGAGGCCGAAGCTGCCGAGCGCGGCATGCGGATCGACCGCTGGCTTTGGGTCGCGCGCTTCTTTCGCTCGCGCGCGCTCGCGAAGGCCGCAATAGAGGGCGGCAAGGTGCTGCTCCTGACGCCAGATGCGGCGGCAAACGCACACGCCGGTGCCCTCGGCGCCGGTACGCCGCGCGGCAGCCGGCCGAAGCCCGCGCGGGAGGTCGCGCCGGGCGACTGCCTGCAGATCAGACGCGGCGAAACCGTGCAGACGGTTATCGTGACCGGTATCGCGCCCGAGCGCGGCAATGCCACGCTGGCAGCGACCCTGTACGTGGAAACGCCAGAAAGCATCGAGGCGCGCGAAGCCGAGCGCACACGGCGTCTGTACCAGCGTGCGGGTCTGATCATCCCGCCCGCGCGCCCCGACCGGCGCGAACGGCGGGAGCGCCTGCGGCTGGAAAACCACGCTACCCGGCAGGAGAACGCCGATGACTGACGACATCATCCACCGTTTCAGCTTTGCGGCTGCGCCGATCCGCGGACAGTGGGTGCGACTCGACCGCACGCTGCATGACGTGTTCGACCGCCGCGGCTATCCGGCACCCGTCGAAATGCTGCTCGCGGAAATGCTGGCCGCTGTGAGTCTGGCGGCCGATGGCATCAAGTTTCAGGGTGCGGTGGCGCTGCAGGCGCGAGGTGACGGACCGGTTACCACCGTGCTGGCGGAGTGTCGCGCCCAGCACCTGCTGCGCGGCATTGGACGCTGGCATACCGACACGCCGCTAGAGGGGACACCAGCGGGGCTCACCGACCTGCTCGGCGACGGCCAAATGGTCCTGTCCCTGGTGCCCGACGCCGACGCGCGCGGCGACGTCAACACCTATCAAGGCATCGTTGAGCTGACGGACGGGTCGCTCGCCGCAAATCTGGAGCGATATTTCGAGAACAGCGAGCAGCTGCCCACCCAGCTGCGAATTGCCTATGACGGTAACCGAGTCACCGGACTGCTGCTGCAGCGCCTGCCCGCGCCGCCAACCGCCAGCGAAATGGCCCTCGAGCAGCACGAGGCGCTGTGGCGCGAGGCGGTGCTTCTGCTCGGCACCCTGACTGAGACGGAGCTGGCGCGCTGGTCGGTCGAAGATCTGCTGCGACGGCTGTTCCACGAGCACACGCTCACGCTCCAGCCGGGACGCGCGCTGCAGTTTTCCTGCACCTGCTCGCGGGCCAGGACCGATCGCATGCTGTCTGCCCTGCCTAAACAGGAACTGGTCGATCTGCTGGCGGAACGCGGGGCGGTCGAGGTGACCTGCGAAGTATGTGGCGCACAGTACCGCTACGACGGCTTCGACACCCTGGCGTTGTTCGAGCCCGGGCCATCCGCTGTGCATTGACCGCGCGCGCTTGGGAGACCGAAAGGGCCAGCATCGAGCGCGGGTCGCCCCGGATCGGGCTCCAAGGCGCGGCCGCAGCGGTCAGAGGCCCCCTTTGCAACCGGCTTACATGCGCTATATGTCTGTGCTGGGCGCTCTGGCATAATTCTGTGCTCCATTAGCAACCTGAAGCGCGATATGGCCGCCGACGTCGATTCTTCCGCGAAGCAAACCTTTGTCGACCTCTCCACGCCCGTTCTGGCCGAGCTGTCACTCGTACGGCGCGAAGCCGAGCTGGCCAACAATGGTGCTTTGGTCGTCCGCACCGGCAAGCGGACCGGCCGCTCGCCCAAGGATCGCTTCATCGTCGACGAGCCCTCGACACGCGATGCCATCGACTGGGGCAACGTCAACCAGCCCATCGCGCCCGACGTTTTCGACGCGCTGTGGGATCGGGTGCAGGTGCATCTCGCCGACCGCGACACTTTTGTCTCGCACCTGCACGTCGGTGCCAGCCCCGAGCACTACCTACCCATCGAGGTTACGACCGAGTGGGCGTGGCACACGCTGTTCGGTCGCGACCTGTTCATCTCGCCCGAACACTACAACCCGCACAACAAGCAAGCCTGGCAGATCGTCAACGCGCCCGAATTCGTTTGCGACCCGGCTCGAGACGGCACCAACAGTGATGGCGTGGTGATCATCAACTTCGCGCGCCGACGCGTGCTGCTAGCGGGTATGCGCTACGCAGGCGAAATGAAGAAGTCGATGTTCTCGGTGCTCAATTTCCTGCTGCCCGAGAAAGACGTGCTGCCCATGCACTGCTCAGCCAACATGGGCGATGCCGGTGATGTCACCCTGTTTTTCGGCTTGTCGGGCACCGGCAAAACCACGCTGTCCGCTGATCCCGCCCGTCTGCTGATCGGCGACGACGAGCACGGCTGGGGCAAGGGCACCGTGTGCAACTTCGAGGGTGGGTGCTACGCCAAGTGCATCAACCTGACGCGCGAAAACGAGCCCATGATTTTCGACGCCATTCGCTTTGGCGCCATCGTCGAGAACGTGGTGATCGACCCGGTCACCCGTGAGCCCAACTACGCCGACGCCAGCATTACCGAGAACACCCGCGCCTGCTATTCGCGCGACGCAATCGGCTCGAAAGTGCCTGAGAATCGTGGCGGCGAGCCAAACCGCATCATCTTCCTGACCTGCGACGTCAGTGGCGTGCTGCCGCCGGTGTCGCTGCTCAGCAAGGAAGCGGCCGCATACCACTTCCTGTCCGGTTACACCGCAGCTGTCGGATCCACCGAAGTTGGCAGCACAGAGGCCTACAAGGCCACGTTCTCGACCTGCTTCGGCGCCGCCTTCCTGCCGCGACCGGCGGGCGTGTACGCTGACCTGCTGATCAAGCGTATCGAGGACTTCGGATCGCAGGTCTATCTGGTCAACACTGGCTGGACCGGCGGTGGCTACGGCATTGGCAAGCGGTTCAGCATCCCCACCACCCGGGCCATCATCACGGCCATCCAGTCGGGCGCGCTTGACGGCGTGGCGACCGAACATCTGGCGGGGCTGAACCTGCGCGTACCGACAGCCATCCCGGGGGTAGCGACCAGCCTGCTGAATCCACGCAACGCGTGGGCCGACTCCGCCGCCTACGATGCGGCGGCGCGTAGCCTGATCGGCAAGTTCACCGAGAACTTCAGCAAGTTCAAGGTCAGCGACAAGATCATCGCAGCGGGCCCGACGCTGGCGTTCTGACGCCACCCGGCACGCTGTCAGCACCGGCACGGCATGATCGCGGCCCCCATCCTGCAGATGCTTGCTGCCGAACCCGCCCTACTGGGCGGGATTAGACGCGGCATCGAGAAAGAGAGCCTGCGCGTCGATCGCGCGGGGAGATTGTCCCGCGCCGGCCATCCGGACGGGCTCGGCTCCGCGCTTACCCACCCGAATATCACCACCGACTTCTCCGAAGCCCAGCTCGAACTCATCACCGACGTGCACAGAACGCCTGACGCGGTGATCGGGCAGCTGGACGAGGTTCATCGCTACGTCTATCAGTGCCTCGGTGACGAGCTCTTGTGGACATCCAGCATGCCGGGCGAGCTGCCACCGGACGATGAGATTCCGGTGGGCCGGTATGGCAGTTCGAACGTCGGCACCGCCAAGACGGTGTACCGGATCGGACTCGGCAACCGGTACGGGCGCCGGATGCAGACGATTTCCGGCATCCACTACAACTTTTCGGTCGACGAGGCGTTCTGGACGGCTTATGCCGCCGCCATTGGCGCTCGACCGACTCAGGACTTTCGCACCCAGGGCTATTTCGGTCTGATCCGAAACTTCCGGCGCCTGTCCTGGCTGCTCATCTACCTGTTTGGCGCATCGCCCGCCTTGTGCCGATCGTTTGCGCATGCACGCCCGCATCCGCTGGCTGAACTGGGCGAAACGTCGCTGTACCTGCCGCATGCCACATCGCTGCGCATGGGTCGGCTCGGTTACCAGAGTGACGCACAGCGCTCATTGCACGTGTCATACAACAGCCTCGACCAGTACGCGCGATCGATGCAGCAGGCGTTGACCCAGTCCTACCCGGCCTACGAGCAAATCGGCGTCAAGGTCGATGGCGCCTACCGGCAGCTCAGCACCACGCTGCTGCAGATCGAAAACGAGTTCTACGGCACGATTCGCCCCAAGCAGCCGGTCAGCCGGAACGAGCGACCGCTAACCGCCCTGCGCCGCAGGGGTGTCGAGTATGTGGAAGTCCGCTGCCTGGATCTGAACCCGTTCCTGCCGGTGGGCATCGACGAGGTCGAAATTCGCTTCATCGACACGTTCCTGCTGTACTGCCTGCTCGCGGACAGTCCTGCCGACAGCGAGCGCGAGAGCGCGCTGATGAACGCCAACCAGTTGGCCATCGTCGAGCACGGACGAGCCGCCGAGCTGACGCTCGAGCGCCTGAATGGGCCGATCAGCCGCGATCGCTGGGCCAACGACATCCTGTCGGCCTGCCGGCCGGTTGCCGAACTGCTGGATCAGGCCCACGGCGGCCAGCGCTACGTCGACGCCTGGGACACTCAGCTGCACAAGATCAATGACAGCACACTGACCCCGTCCGCACAGGTGCTTGACCTGATGCGCGCGCAGTCCCTCGAATTCGCGAACTTCGCGCTGCATCAGTCCATCGCCCATAAGGGCTATTTCGATGGGCGCCGACTGCCTCCGGCGCGACAAACGGAATACGAGGCCCAGGCGGAAACCTCGCGTCAGGCACAGCAAGAGCTCGAGCGCTCTGACCCCGTTGACTTCGACGCTTACCTCGCCGACTGGCTCCGACTAGGCTGATGCGGCGCCCGGCGCGATGAATTTCCTCGCGCACTGCGTGCTTCCGGAGCTGGCGCTGCCGAGTGCCCCGATCGGGCTGGTGGTTGGCGGCTTTCTGGGCGACTTCCTGAAGGGGCCCGTGCCGGAGCATCTGCCAGCCGCCATTAGCGACGGCGTGCGCCTGCACCGACGACTGGACGCGTTTAGCAACCAGCACGCGGCCATCCGAGCCAGCTGTCAGCGATTTCCCTCGAGCCTGCGCCGCATCGCCCCCGTATTCGTGGACGTGCTTGCGGACCATCTGCTGGCAACGCGCTTCGACCAATACAGTCCAGAGCCACTGACCGCATTTACCGCGCGCACCTACGCCACACTTGACGCTCATCGCGCGCACATTCCGAATCACGGCCAGCGCTTTCTTCGTCATGCGGCAGCGCACGACCTGTTTGCCGCGTACGCAATGCCGAGCACGCTTGCCGGCGCCATCGCGTCAGTCGCGCACCGGCTGGGCCGCGGTGAGGTCGGTGACGCGGTGCTCAACACCATCGCGGCATCGCGATCCGAACTGCTGCAGGACTTCCTGGAATACTTTCCCGATCTGGTCGGGCATACCGGCGACTGGCTGGCGGCGCGCGGCTATACCCACGATACCCGCCGGAACGGCGCCCCCGACGCCGGTTGACTGCCGGTCGGGCATCGCTAACCTTGCCGCATACCAGAACGGATGAACCTCATGAAAGCAGTGCTCTGCAAAGCGTTTGGCATGCCTGAAGACATGGTCCTGGACGACATTGCCGCGCCAGCGCCCGGAGTCGGCGAGGTGCTGGTCGACGTGCACGCGACCGCACTCAACTTTCCCGACGTGCTGATGATTCAGGGCAAGTATCAGAGCCAGCCGCCAATGCCCTTCGCCCCGGGCGGCGAAATCGCGGGCATCGTGTCCGCGGTTGGCGCAGGGGTTAGCCGCTTCCAGCCCGGCGACCGCGTATTCGGCGGGATCGGCTTCGGCGGCTTCGCCGAGCAGGTGGTGGTGCGCGAGCGCGCGTTGCGCCCGATGCCCGAAGGGATGAGCTTTCAGGAAGCCTCTGGCATCAGCACCACGTACGGCACCTCCTACTACGCGCTGAAGCAGCGCGCCGCACTGCAGCCCGGCGAGACCCTGCTGGTGCTGGGCGCCGCTGGTGGCGTCGGGCTGGC
>CAZVMA010000008.1:11403-19973 GCA_964628545.1 uncultured Pseudomonadales bacterium
CCCATGGCCTTGCCCAACTCGTCGGGCTGGCGGCCGTCGAGTTGGGCAAGGCCATGGGTGCGCGCGTCATTGCCGCCGCTAGCAGCGCCGAAAAACTGGCGGTCGCGCGTCAGTGCGGCGCAGACGAATGCATCGACTACAGCGATGGCGACCTGAAGGAAAAGGTCAAGGCGCTCACGGGTGGCGCCGGCGCGGACGTGATCTACGACCCCGTAGGCGGCGACCTGTTCCAGCAGTGCCTGCGCTGCATCAACTGGTACGGGCGTCTGCTGGTGATCGGCTTCGCCGGCGGCGACATCCCGAAAGTACCCGCAAACCTGATCCTGCTGAAAAGCGCCTCAGTGGTCGGAGTCTTTTATGGCGCCTGGAACGCGCGCGATCCAGCCGGGTCGGCGGCCAATTTCGAGGAGATTCTCGATTTCTACCGGGCCGGGCGAATTCGTCCCCTGATCGGCAAGGCCTTCCCGCTGACCGAGTACGCGGCCGCGATGCGCTGCCTCATGAACCGAGAGGCGGTCGGCAAGGTCGTGGTCAACGTTCGATGAAGGCGCTATCACGGAGTCGTCGCTCATGAACAGCGCCACGATCTGGCTGGAGGACTGCCGCCTGCTGGCGCTGCTGGTGGTCGCCAGCGCCGGCGGCATTGTCGCCGCAGCCCAGGTGATGGAGCACGCCTTTGGCCACGCGCCGTGTCCGCTGTGCCTGATGCAGCGACTGTGGTTCATGGGCGCCGGACTGCTGGCGCTTGGTGGCCTGGCACACAGCCCCCTGCGCGGTTTCTGGCCGCTGTTGTCGGGGCTGGCCGCTGCCGCCGGGGCTGGGTTCGCGCTGCGCCAGCTGTGGCTGCAGGGCCTGCCAGCCGATCAGGTGCCCGCGTGCACGCCGCCGATCGACTTCATGATCCAGGGCGGTTACGCGGGGCTCGACATCCTGCGCGCGATGACCTCCGGCACCGGCGATTGCGCCAAGGTCGGCTGGCGTTTCCTCGGCCTCACCTTTGCCGGCTGGGCGCTGGTCGGGTTTGTCATGCTGATCGCGCTGAACGTGCTGCAGCTGCGCGCAATCCTGCGTCGCTGGTCTTAAGCGGCCACGCGACATCGGCGCGCAGGACAACCCGCGCGCCGGCGCCGTTGCGCCCGCACGGCTGATCCAACATCCTAGCGGTATCGAGAGGGAGACCGTCATGTCGCGCGCAGAACTCATTGCCATGGCCCGAGACAACCACGCCCACACGGTGGCGGGCACTATCAACGCTGCTCCGGATGTATGCCGCATTCCGGCGCATCACTACTTCGACCACGATCGCTGGGAACTCGAGATGAAGCAGGTGTTCCGGCGCCTGCCGCTGGCGCTGGCGCTCACCTGCGAGCTGCGCGAACCGGGCGACTACAAGGCAATGGATGTAGCCGGCGTGCCGGTGCTGATCAGTCGCGACCCGACCGGCGAGGTGAAGGCGTTCGTGAACATGTGCAGCCACCGCGGCGCGGTGATCATGCCGGCCGGTACGGGCAACGCGAAACGCTTCACCTGTCCTTATCACGCCTGGTCGTACGGGCCGGATGGCGCTCTGGTCGGCGTTTATGCACCAAAGGACTTCGGCGACATCGACCGCGGCCGTTACGGCCTGACGGCGCTGCGCGCCACAGAGCGGGCCGGGATCATCTGGGTCATTCTCGACCCGAAATCGACGCTCGACTTCGATGTCTTCCTCGCCGGCTACGACGAGGTGCTGGCCGGTTTCGATTTTGCCAACTGGCATCTGTTCGAGAGCCGCTCGCTGCGCGGACCGAACTGGAAAATCGCCTACGACGGCTACATGGATCTCTACCACCTGCCAATCCTGCACAAGAACACCTTCGGCCCGCAGATGCCGAACCAGGCGCTCTACACTGCGTATGGGGCGCATCAGCGTGTCAGCTCGCCCGACCCCGGACTTGCACAGCTCATGACCCAGCCGGAATCGGAATGGCCGACGGCACGCCTGATGGGCGGCGTGTGGACCATCTTCCCGCATATTTCCATCGCCTCGTTTGAGGGCGGCGGCCGCAGCGTCATGTTCTCGCAGCTGTTCCCCGGTGATGCACCCGGCGAATCGATCACCGTGCAGAACTACATCATGGAGCATGCTCCGGACGACGCGGCGCGCGCAGCCGCCACCGCCCAGTTCAAGCTGCTCGAGTACGTGGTCGAGTCGGAGGACTACGCCACCGGCCTGGCGCAGCAGCGCGCGCTTCGTACCGGTGTCCGGGATCATGTCCTGTTCGGCCGCAATGAGGCCGGCGGCCAGCATTTTCATCGGCTGCTTGACCGCCTACTGGTCACAGAAGACGCTGATCTGAATAGCTTCTTTACCGAGCTTGCGACTGCAACGGGACGCTAACCGCCTGTAACAAACTTCCCCCGGCGCTGCGGCTCGACCGGCGCCGCGTCGGTGCTATAGTTCCGCGCCCGCGGTTCAGGAGGTACGGGCCGGCATCGGTCCGAGCAGGCGGAACATGGATCCACAGGTACGCCGCATTCTGGTCATCAACGGCAAGGGCGGTTGCGGCAAAACCACCGTCGCAACCAATCTGGCCGTCGCGTACGCGAAATCCGGGCACGGTGTCGCGTTGATGGACAGTGATCCTCAGGGCTCGAGCAGCTACTGGGCCGCACAGCGGCCCGCCGACCTGCCGCTGGTTCACCTGCTGCCAACCTTTCGCCGCTCGAGCATGTACCAGACCACGGTGTGTCAAAACCGTCTGCCGCCGGGCGTTGATCGCGTCATCGTGGATGGACACTCCAATGCCCGCGACCGCGATCTCGAGCTGGCCCTCAAGCAAACCGACGTCATCCTGGTGCCGCTGCAGCCGTCGTCCATCGATATCCAGGCGGCCAGCCGCTTCATCACCGAGATGGTCACGCACCGCACGTTCCGGGCCGCGCCCCGACCCGTCGGCGTCATCGCGAACCGCGTGCAGCCGAATACCGAGACACACGCGAAGCTGAAACACTTCCTCGCCTGCCTCGATGTGCCCACCGTCGCCACCTTCCGCGACAGTCCGGTGTACATGGAGGCGGCGGAACTCGGCTGCGGCGTAGTCGATATGCTCGATTCACGCGCGGCGCGCAAAGAGACCGCGGAGTGGTGGGAACTGCTGCGCTGGATCGACGCCCAGCCAAAATCGACCGACACCAGCAGCAGCCTGCGCAACAGACCGCTCGCGGCCGCACGGCGCGAACCGCCAGACCAGTCGCTGCGCGCCTGAGCCAGCGCGCCCTGCCCGCGCAGCTGCATCTGCCACCATGCTGCAACTGACCGACATCGCCCTGCAGCGCGGCGGCCGCGTGATCTTCGAAGGCCTGAGCGGAACCATCCACGCCGGACAGAAGTTCGGTATCGTCGGCCGCAACGGGTCCGGCAAATCGACCCTGTTCAACCTGCTGCTGGGCGCGCTCACTGCCTCGGGAGGACGCCGACCTGCAGCCGTGCCCGGCGGCGACCCGGGGCTGGGCGCGGACTGGACGCCGCTGACGCCTGAGCGCGGATCGGTCAGCGTGCCGTCCGGCTGGCGCTTCTCCTGCATGGCCCAACAGGTTGCAGCCAGCGACCGGCCGGCGCTCGAATTCGTTATTGATGGGCATGCTGCACTGCGACAAGTAGAGCGGGAGCTCGCCGCGGCCGAGCTGGCGGACGATCCGCTGCGGCTGGCCGAACTGCATGCCCGCTTCGCCGATCTGGACGGCTATTCCGCGCGCGCCGATGCCGCCGCGATTCTGCACGGCTTGGGCTTTGCCAGCAGCGCGTTCGAACAGCCCTACCGCACGTTCTCGGGTGGCTGGCGCATCCGGCTGAACCTCGCTCAGGCGCTGATGCGTCCAGCCGACCTGCTGCTGCTGGACGAACCCACCAACCATCTGGATCTGGACGCCACGCTCTGGTTGGAGACCTGGCTGATGCGTTTCGCGGGCACCCTGCTGGTGATCGCCCACGACCGTGCATTCCTGGATCGCGTGACCGATCACACCCTGCACGTGCACGACGCTCACGCCACGGTCTACCGCGGCAACTATTCCGAATACGAGCGCCAGCGCGCAGAAGCCATGCTGCTGCAGCAGGCCGCGTTCGATCGCCAGCAGGCAGCCCGAAAACACATGGAGGCCTTCGTCGCCCGATTTCGGGCGAAGGCCACCAAGGCCCGGCAGGCGCAGAGCCGGCTGAAGGCGCTTGAACGCATGGAGGCTGTGGCGCCGGTGTATGCCGACTCGCCCTACCAGGTGAGCTTCCCGACCCCAGAGCGCATGTCGACACCGCTGCTCAACTTCGATCGGGTGGACGCCGGCTATGGTGGCACCCGTGTTCTTGCCGGCATCAACCGCAGCATCCTGCCCGGCGCACGCATCGGCATTCTCGGCGCAAACGGCGCGGGCAAGAGCACGCTGCTGAAGACACTGGTCGGCGCCCTGCCGCCCATCGACGGCGCGGTGGTCCGCGGCGCCAATGCCGGCATCGGCTACTTCGCGCAGCATCAGCTCGAGACCCTGGACCCGGAACTGACCGTCCTGCAGCAGCTGCTTGCGGCCCGGCCTGGCGGTCGCGAGCAGTGGGGCCGCGACTATCTGGGTGGCTGGGGATTTTCCGGCGATCTCGCCGAGCGCCGCTGCTCGGTGCTCTCGGGAGGCGAGAAGGCGCGGCTGGCACTGGCTCTGCTGACGCTCGATGAGCCCGCGCTGCTGGTGCTGGACGAGCCCACCAATCACCTCGACCTGGATATGCGCGAAGCGCTGGCGCTGGCGCTCCAGAGCTACGGCGGCGCGCTCGTCCTGGTCTCTCACGATCGCAGTCTGCTTGCGCGCGTCGTCGACGACCTGTGGCTGGTCGAAGCGGGTCGCGTCGCCACGTTCGATGGCGATCTTGATGCCTACACGACCACACGCACGCCCGTGACGGCCGCGCGCGCGACCGGCCACGAACGCCGAACCGCCCGACAGGAAAGCGCGGCAGCGCGCCAACGCGAGAAGCCGCTGCGCGACCAGGCGCGCAAGCTCGAAGCTCGCATCGACACGCTCAGCCAGCGACTGCGGGCAGTCGAAAGCCGGCTCGCAGACGCGGACAGCTACCGATCGCTGCCGCCAAACGAGCTGGACGCCCTGCTTGCCGAGTCAGGTCGGCTGCGCAAGGATATTGAAAGCGCGGAAGCGGCCTGGTTCGAGGCCGAGGCAGCCCTGGAGGCGCTCACGCAGGGCAGCACCTGAATCCAGCCGCGATTCTGCTAGCATCCAGCTCATGAATGACCGAAACGCAGAGGTCGACGGGACATCGGATCGGGACCAGGCAGAGCGCGATCACCCAGGTTCTGGTCCGCTGCGCGGCGAACGGCAGCAGCTCATCGCGCGGCTGCGCACAGTGTTCGAGCGCAACGGCTACGCCGGCGCGACGTTCAGCCTGCTGTCCGCAGCCAGCGGCCTCGGTCGGGCCACCCTGTATCACCACTTTCCCGGCGGCAAGCAGGATATGGCGGAGGCGCTGCTGGCCGACGCAGTGCAGGAATTCGAGCGCGCTGCCATCGCGCCGCTACTCGGCCACGAGAAGCCGGCCGCGCGGCTGGCCGCCTTCGTGGATGGTTTTGCGCGCTATGTGCACGACGGCCACGGGCAGTGTCTGCTTGCGGTCTTCGCCCAGGGCGACGCGCAGGCGCGTCTCGGACCTGCCGTCGCCGGCCATCTGCAACGCTGGACCGGTCTCCTCGAGATGACCCTCGCGGCAGCGGGCCTCGGCGGCAAACGCGCGCGCCGGTTGGCCGAGGAGCTGCTGGACGGGCTGTACGGCGGGCTGGTGGTCGGAAAGATGTCCGGCGATTCAGAGCACTTCCTCCGCGCGCACAAACGGGCGTTGCGGCGCCTGGAGAAGGCGATCTAGCACGGCTCGGACCAGCGCGATGCCGGGCGGATCTAGCGCCTCAGCCGGTGTATGAACTCGGCAACCCGCAGCGCAAACTGCGGCGCATGCGCCTTGCGCCAGGCGCCGGCGGTCAGCTTGGCGGATTCCGCCAGCGTCGGATAAACGTGAATGGTGCTCATCAGCGCGCCAAGCCCAAGCCCCTTGGACATCGCCAGGACATACTCGGCCAGCAGTTCGCCCGCGTGCTGTCCGACGATGGTGACGCCCAGCATGCGGTCGCTGCCCGGCGCGGTGATAACCTTGATGAAGCCCTCCGTGCGCCCGTCAGCGATGGATCGATCATGGTCGTCAAACGGAAAGCGCGTGACCTCGAACGGCCGACCGGCGCGCCGCGCTTCGTCCTCCGATAGCCCGACCCGCGCCACCTCTGGTTCTGTGTACGTGGTCCACGGAACGATGTCGTAGTTCACGCGAAACTTGCGCGCCCAGCCGAACAGGGCATTCACCGAGGCGTACCAGGCCTGATGCGAGGCCATGTGCGTGAATTGGTAAGGGCCAACGCAATCACCGCAGGCCCACACGGTCGGGCAGGTGGTACGCAGATGAGCGTCGACCTCAAGCGTACCGCCGGGCGTGGTGCGGATACCCAAGGCCTCGAGCCCAAGCCCCTCGGTATTCGCCCGTCGTCCAACGGCCACCAGAATGCGGTCGAATTCGATTGCCGTGCTTCCGCCTGCGGTTTCCGCCACCAGCCGTCCGCCACCGGCCGGATCGGGCTCAACCCTGATCGCGCGATGCGCGAGGCGCAGGTCGATACCGTCCGCCACCAGCGCCGCCGCGACCTCGGCTCCGACGTCGGCGTCCTCCCGTGGCAGTAGGCGCGCCTCGAGGTCGATCAGGGTCACCTGACTGCCAAGCCGGGCAAACGCCTGCGCAAGCTCGCAGCCGATGGGTCCACCCCCCATCACCAGCAGGCGCTTCGGGCGCTCCGTCAGCGACCATACCGTGTCCGAAGTCAGCGGTGCCGCGTCTGCGAGACCGGGAATGGGCGGCAGCACCGGACGCGCACCGGTCGCCAGCACGATGCTGCGGGTGCTGAGAACGCGGCCGGCCACTTCCACGTGATGAGCATCGACCAGACGGGCAGTTCCTGCGACGCAGTCCACGCCCAGGCTGCGGTAGCGCTCGAAGGAGTCCTTGGGCGCAATGCGCGCAACCGCTGACCGCACGCGGTCCATTACGGCCGCAAAATCGATCTCTGGCACTACCGGCGCGATGCCGTACCGGCCCGCATCGCGCATCAGCGCCGCGGTGCGAGCCGAGGCCAACAGCGTTTTGCTGGGCACGCAGCCGGTGTTGAGGCAGTCACCGCCCATCTGTTCGCGCTCGATCAGCGTCACCCGGGCGCGCACAGTCGCCGCGATGTACGCCGCAATGAGTCCGGCCGAACCACCACCAATCACCACCAGATTGTTGTCGTAGCGAGCCATGTCAGCTGATCTCCGTGGGGGATGCGCGGCGCGCCTGCAGCCAGGCCGTCGCCTTGCGGGCCAGCAGGGGAAACAGGCCGAGCAGCGTGAACGCGAGCACCAGCCCGGGGCTCAGAATCCCGGCCAGGCTGTCGATCCGGGCCAGCTCGGTGCCGGCCAGCACGTACACTGCTGTGCCCGGCAGCATGCCGATCTGGCTCACCCAGTAAAAGGTCTGCGCCGACAGGGGCGTCAAGCCCATGACCAGATTGACGACAAAGAACGGGAACAAGGGCACCATCCGAATGCTGAACAGATAGAACCCTCCATCACGGGCCAGCCCCGCGTTGATCGATCCCAGCTGCGCGCCAAACCGTGACTGCACCCAGTCGCGCAGCAATCCGCGGGAGATCAACATCGCCAGCGTTGCGCCCACCGAGCTGGCGAACGACACCAGCAGCAGCCCCCAGCCAAACCCGAACAGGGCGCCGCCCGCCAGCGTCATGACCGCAGCGCCCGGCAGCGACAGGGCAGCCACCGCGACGTAGACGGCAAAGAAGGCGCCCGCGCTTGCCAGCGGGTGAGCGGCGATTGCGGCCTGCGCTTCCTGCCGCACGGCGGCCAGACGCTCGAGGCTGAGCCACTGTCCAAGATCGAACGCGACATACGCGCCGATCAGCGCCGCAACCAGCGCCAGCAACAGCAGTCGCCCGCGCCGCCGCCCTTGGGTCTTGCGGCTCTGCTCCGCTACCATCGTTGCATTCTCCCTGACCTGTGAGACCACCATGGCCCGCACCTACCCCGCAACCCGGCTGCGGCGCAACCGCGCGCAGGACTTCGTGCGCCGCCTGGTGCGTGAGCACACGCTGACGCCGGATGACCTGATCTACCCAATGTTCGTCGTCGAGGGTACCGGATTGCGCATACCGGTCACGTCAATGCCCGGTATCGAACGGTTATCGGTGGATGAACTGGTGCGGGACGCCGAACGCGCTGCCGGTCTTGGCATACCGGCCGTTGCGCTGTTCCCCAACGTCGAGCAGCGGCTGCGCACCGCCGCGGGCGACGAAGCCTGGAATCCGGACGGTCTGGTGCCCCGCGCGGTGCGCGCGATCAAGGCGCGAGTGCCCGAGCTCGGCGTGATCACCGACGCCGCCCTGGATCCCTACACCAGCCACGGTCAGGACGGCATCATCGATGACGCGGGTTACGTACTGAAC
>CAZVMA010000009.1:0-19224 GCA_964628545.1 uncultured Pseudomonadales bacterium
TTCAAGTCATTGTGCTTTCACTGATGCAGGGCTTGCTTGAGTTCCTGCCGATCTCGAGCTCTGCGCATCTAATTCTGCCGGCCGAACTGACCGATTGGCCGGACCAGGGCCTCGCCTTTGACGTCGCGGTGCACGTGGGCACGCTCACCGCGGTGGTCGCCTATTTTCGTCGAGAGCTGGTCGATTACGCACGCGGCAGCGTGAATGCCTTGGTGCAGCGGCGCCTGAACGATGACGCGGAACAGGTACTGCTGCTGATGCTGGCGACCCTGCCGATCGTGATCGCGGGTTTTCTATTGAAGGACTGGGTGGAATCGAGCCTGCGCAGCGTCCCCGTCATCGCCGCCGCCAGCATCCTGTTCGGTCTGCTGCTGTGGTACGCCGATCACCGGCACGGCGCCCGCAGTGCCATCACCTGGCGCGACGCCGCGGTGATTGGCGTCATGCAGGTGCTGTCGATCGTACCGGGGACCTCGCGTTCCGGAATCACGCTGACGGCAGCCCTGCTACTCGGCATGACGCGGGCGGCCGGGGCTCGGTTCTCCTTTCTGCTCTCGATACCGACCATTGCCGGTGCCGGCCTGCTGCTCGCAAACGATGCCCTCGCCGAGGGCCATACCGCCAGAATTGAACACCTGCTGGTCGGAGCCGCGCTGTCCGGGGTTGCGGCCTACGGATGCATTCGGATTTTCATCACGCTGATCGATCGCACGGGCATGTTGCCCTACGTGATCTACCGGATTCTGCTGGGTGTCGTGCTGCTGGCGCTGTGGGGCGGGCTGTTCGGCTGAGCACAGCGCACCCCTGAGTTGCCCCCGCGACGTGTTGCCCCCGCGACGCCGCCCGGGCATGCCTTGCCTGCAGACGGCACCGTCGCAGGCCTGCGCAGCCGAAGGTCAGAACGGGATGTCGTCGTCGAACCCCGGATCTTCATCCAGCGTGGGCCGGTTGTCGCTGCCGCGCCCAGCGTCCTGACGGCGGGGCTCGAAACCCGTTGGCGCATCGGCGCCCATTCCACCGCTCATTCCACCTGACGAGCCACCGGACATACCCGGACCGCCCATTCGCGAGTCGAGCATTTGCAGATCTCGCACCACCACCTCGGTCTTGAAGCGTTTCTGGCCTTCCTGTTCCCAGCTTGAGGTGCGCAGGCTACCTTCGATGTAGACCTTCGAGCCCTTGCGCAGATACTCGCCAGCGACCTCTGCAGTGCGCCCGAAGCACACCACGTTGTGCCATTCCGTGCGCTCTTGGCTTTCACCCGAAGCCCGATCACGCCAGTTCTCTGACGTCGCCACGCTGAACCGGGTCACCGGGCTGCCGCCCTGGGCATAACGGGTCTCCGGGTCGCGCCCCAGGTTGCCGATCAGGATGACCTTGTTGATTCCGCGCGCCATGTTGTTCTCGCCTCGTGTGTTGCCGATTAGGGCGCCCGCGTCGTGCGGCGGTGCCCTGTGGCGGATGGCGGAAGTCTAGCCGAACGGAACACGCAAACCCATCCAACTCGCTACCCGGACCGTGAGCAGTCGCCTGTACCTGCCGTACGCCGATCCTGCCCAAAAACGCGTACGCGAGAGTTGCGGGGCGGGGGTGATCGGGCTATGTTCGCGGGCTTCACTCGCAGGCGACACCCGTGGACAAGATCAGTATTCGGGGCGCACGAACGCACAACCTGCAGAACATCAATCTCGATATTCCGCGCGACAAGCTGGTGGTCATCACCGGGCTGTCCGGTTCTGGCAAGTCATCGCTTGCCTTCGACACCCTGTACGCAGAGGGACAGCGACGGTACGTCGAGTCGCTGTCGGCCTACGCCCGCCAGTTTCTGTCGATGATGGAAAAGCCCGATGTCGACCACATCGAGGGGCTTTCGCCAGCCATTGCCATTGAGCAGACGTCAACGTCGCACAATCCACGCTCGACGGTCGGCACAATCACGGAGATCTATGACTACCTGCGTCTGCTGTACGCGCGGGTCGGCGAACCGCGTTGCCCGGAGCACGGAACGACGCTCGATGCCCAGACCGTCAGCCAGATGGTGGATCAGGTGCTCGAACTGCCAGCGCGGACGCGCATCATGGTGCTTGCGCCGGTGATCAGCGAGCGCAAGGGCGAGCACCTGCACGTGTTCAAGGAGCTTCAGAGCAACGGCTTCATCCGTGCGCGCATCGACGGCATTGTGGTGGATCTGGATACCGCGCCAGCGCTGGACAAGAACCGGAAGCACACAATCGAGGCGGTCGTCGATCGCCTGCGGGTCAACACGGACGCCAAGCAGCGGCTGGCCGAGAGTTTCGAGACCGCAATTGGGCTGTCCGACGGCATCGCCCGCGTCGTCAACATGGAGGACGCGAAAGCGCCCGAGCTGCTGTTTTCTGCCCGTTTCGCCTGTCCCCACTGCGGCTACAGCATCACCGAGCTCGAGCCGCGTATGTTCTCGTTCAACAACCCGGCCGGCGCCTGCAGCGAGTGCGATGGACTGGGCGTGCGCCAGTTCTTTGATCCGGCGCTGGTTGTTCAGGACGAGGATCTGACGCTCGCCGAAGGCGCCATCCGGGGCTGGGACCGGCGCAACGTCTACTATTTCCACATGCTGACCTCGCTTGCCAGCCACTATGGCTTCGAGGTGGAAACCCCGTTCCGCGAGCTCAAGAAAAAGCATCGCGACGCGATCCTGTACGGCAGCGGACGAGAGCGCATCAACTTCACCTATGCGAACGACCGCGGCGATCTGATCCAGCGCAGCCACCGCTTCGAGGGCGTCATCCCGAACATGGAGCGCCGCTATCACGAGACCGAATCGGGCATGGTCCGCGAGCATCTACAGCGCTATCTGCGCGTGCGCGCCTGTCCCGGCTGCAACGGCACCCGCCTGCGCGAGGCCTCCAGACACGTTTATATCGGCGACATCAATCTACCCGCGGTCACCGGCCGGTCGGTCGAATCGGCGCTGGCCTATATCGAGTCGCTGCACCTTACCGGCCGACGCGGAGAGATTGCGGACAAGATCCTGAAAGAGATCGGCGCGCGCCTGCGCTTTCTCGTCGACGTCGGCCTGAACTACCTGACGCTCGATCGCAGCGCCGAAACGCTATCTGGTGGCGAGGCGCAGCGCATTCGGCTGGCAAGCCAGATTGGCGCAGGCCTGGTCGGTGTCATGTACATTTTGGACGAGCCCTCCATCGGCCTGCACCAACGGGACAACGAGCGGCTGCTTCGCACCCTGCATCACCTGCGCGATCTCGGGAACACGGTACTGGTTGTCGAACACGACGAGGAGGCGATCCGCACGGCAGATCACATCGTCGACATCGGTCCCGGCGCCGGGGTGCACGGGGGGCAGGTCGTAGCGAGCGGTAGCCTGCAGGACATTCTGCAAGCAGAGGCCTCAGTAACCGGCCAATACCTATCCGGGCGCCTGGGCATTGAAGTGCCGACTCGGCGAATTCCGCGCGGGGACGATCGGATCCGGCTGACCGGCGCACGCGGCAACAATCTCCGCCAGGTGGATCTTGAGATTCCATGCGGTCTGCTGACCTGCATCACCGGCGTCTCCGGGTCAGGCAAGTCGACCCTGATCAACCATACCCTGTTTCCGTTGGCTGCCGCCCGATTGAATGGCGCGACCACGCTGATTCCAGCAGAGCACGACGCAATCGACGGCCTGCAGCACCTCGACAAGGTGGTCGATATCGATCAGAGCCCGATTGGGCGCACGCCGCGCTCCAACCCCGCGACCTACACTGGGCTTTTCACCCCGATCAGGGAGCTGTTCGCCCAGACCCAGGAAGCGCGCGCGCGCGGATATACGCCTGGCCGGTTCAGCTTCAACGTGAAGGGCGGTCGCTGCGAAGCGTGTCAGGGCGACGGCGTGATCAAGGTCGAAATGCACTTTCTGCCGGACATCTACGTGCCCTGCGATGTCTGCAAAGGCAAGCGCTACAACCGCGAGACACTCGACGTGCAGTACAAGGGGCGCAATATCACGGAAGTGCTGGATATGACGGTCGAGGACGCACGCGCGTTCTTCGATGCCGTACCCATGCTGGCGCGCAAACTGCAAACGCTCATGGATGTCGGGCTTTCCTACATCCGGCTCGGGCAGAGCGCCACCACGCTATCTGGCGGGGAGGCGCAGCGGGTCAAGCTGTCGCGTGAGCTATCCAAACGCGACACCGGGCGGACGCTCTACATTTTGGACGAGCCTACGACCGGGCTGCATTTCCACGATGTCGCACAGCTGCTGGCGGTACTGCACCGTCTGCGCGACCAAGGCAACACAATCGTCGTGATCGAACACAACCTCGATGTCATCAAGACTGCAGACTGGCTGATCGATCTCGGGCCGGAGGGCGGGTCAGGCGGTGGACTGATTATTGCCGAGGGCACCCCGGAGGCGGTTGTTGAGGTGCCCGGATCGCACACGGGCCGCTTTCTGCGGCCTATTCTGGCCGCCCAGGGGCGGGCGGCTTAACGCTCAAGCGCGGTCTTCGCTGGCCTCGGTAACCTCTTCGACGTCCTCGTCGCGATCTTCCGCCATCACCCGGCCAACAAGCTCGATGTAGGCCATTGGCGCCGAGTCCCCGGGGCGAAAGCCGCATTTCAGAATGCGGGTATAGCCACCGGGGCGATCCTGATAGCGCGGACCCAGCTCATTGAACAACTTGCCGACAGCCGTCTTGCTGCGCGTGCGCGAGAACGCGAGGCGCCGGTTGGCGACGGAATCTTCCTTGGCCAAAGTGATCAGCGGCTCGGCGACACGACGCAGCTCGCGGGCCTTTGGCAGCGTGGTCTTGATCACCTCGTGCTCGAACAGCGATGCCGCCATGTTGCGGAACATGGCGTGACGATGTGCGCTGTTGCGCCCTAATTGACGACCACTCTTGCGATGACGCATGACTCTACCCTGCCTTTACGTATGGTTGCCGAACGGTGCGCTCGAACAACGCCTATCGGATACCCGAAGCCTCAGCCAATCCGCCCATCGCCACGAAGACTCGACGGCGGCCAGTTTTCCAGCCGCATGCCGAGCGACAACCCGCGGGAGGCGAGCACGTCCTTGATCTCGGTCAGCGACTTCTTGCCGAGGTTCGGTGTCTTCAGCAGCTCCACTTCGGTGCGCTGGATCAGATCGCCGATGTAATAAATGTTTTCTGCCTTGAGGCAATTCGCCGATCGGACGGTAAGTTCGAGGTCATCTACCGGCCGCACCAGAATCGGATCGATTTCGTCTTCGCGGATCTCGTGCGAGGGCTCTCCTTCGCTTTCGAGGTCAACAAAAACAGCCAACTGCTGCTGCAGAATGGTCGCAGCGCGGCGGATGGCCTCTTCCGGCTCGATGGTGCCGTTGGTCTCGATATCCAGAACCAGCTTGTCGAGGTCAGTGCGTTGCTCAACGCGCGCACTTTCAACGCTGTAAGCCACGCGCCGCATCGGGCTGTAGGTGGCGTCGAGCCGCAGCGACCCAATCGGACGGCTGTCGTCCTCATCGTCCTCGATGCTGTCAGCGGGCACGTAACCGCGGCCACGCGCGACCTTGGCTTCGAGCCGGATCGAGCCGTTATCGTTCAGATTGCAGATGACGTGTCCCGGGTTGGCGATCTCGACGTCCTGCGTCAACTGAAAATCGGCCGCAGTCACGGGGCCAGCGCCCTGCTTGACGATACGAATCGTGGCGTGATCACCGCGATGCAGCATCACCGCTACGCCCTTCAGGTTCAGCAGGATGTTGATCACGTCTTCCTGCACGCCTTCGATGGCGCTGTACTCGTGCAAAACGCCTTCGATCTGCACTTCAGTAATGGCCGCGCCCGGCATGGACGACAGCAGAATGCGACGCAGGGTGTTACCCAGCGTGTGCCCGAACCCGCGCTCGAGCGGCTCGAGGGTAACCCGCGCGCGGGTGGCACCGAGCTCCTGCACGTCGATGTGCCGCGGGGTCAGAAAATCAATGGCCGACTGTGTCATGGGGGTGTCTCCTTGCGCTTCGCTTACTTGGAGTACAGCTCGACGATGAGTGATTCATTGATCTCTGCCGCAAGCTCGCTGCGGTCTGGATACCGCTTGAACACGCCAGACATTTTTCCCGAGTCAACTTCGACCCAGTCCACCGAAGCGCGTTGGCCCGACAGCTGCAGCGCGGATTGGATTCGTAGCTGTGCTCGAGCTTTCTCGGCCACGGCCACCACGTCATTCTCGCCCACCTGGAACGACGGAATGTTCACCAGCTGGCCGTTGACCGTAATGCCCTTGTGAGACACCAGCTGCCGCGACTCGGCGCGCGTAGAGCCGAAGCCCATGCGGTACACCACGTTGTCGAGGCGACACTCCAGAAGCCGCAACAGGTTTTCGCCGGTGGCGCCCTTCTGGCGCTCTGCGCGCTTGTAATAGGTGCGGAACTGCCGCTCGAGCAGCCCATAGATGCGACGCACCTTTTGCTTCTCGCGCAGCTGGACAGCGTAGTCTGACAGTCGACCGCGGCGAGCCCCATGCTGACCGGGCAGCGTATCGATCTTGCACTTGGAATCGATCGGTCGGACACCACTCTTCAGGAACAGGTCGGTGCCTTCGCGACGCGCCAGCTTCAGTTTGGGGCCAATGTATCTCGCCATCTGCTCTATTTCTCCGATGCTGACCGGTCAGACGCGCCGCTTCTTCGGCGGACGACACCCGTTGTGCGGAATGGGCGTGACGTCGGCAATGCTGTTGATTCGCAGACCAGCCGCATTCAGCGCACGCACCGCGGACTCCCGGCCCGGGCCCGGCCCTTTCACAAAGACATCCACGTTCTTCATGCCGTATTCCAGCGCTACGTTGCTTGCCTTCTCTGCAGCAACCTGCGCCGCGAACGGCGTGCTCTTGCGGGACCCGCGAAAACCGGATCCCCCCGAAGTCGCCCACGCCAACGCGTTGCCCTGGCGATCGGTGATCGTCACGATCGTGTTGTTGAACGACGCGTGAATGTGGGCCACCCCTTCGGTGACCACGCGCTTGACCTTCTTGCGCTCTGCCATTGCTTTGCCCGTCCCTTATCGCTTGATCGGCCGACGCGGACCTTTGCGGGTGCGCGCGTTGGTGCGAGTCCGTTGTCCGCGCACCGGGAGGCCGCGCCGATGGCGCAAACCCCGGTAGCAGCCCAGATCCATGAGCCGCTTGATGCTGATCGATACCTCACGCCGGAGGTCGCCCTCAACCGTCATCTTGGCGATCTCGGTTCGCAACGCGTCCAGACGATCCTCCGGGAGGTCCTGGATCCGCGTGGTCGGGTCGATTCCGACCGCCTTGCAGATTGCGAGGGCAGTCGTGCGACCAATACCGTAGATATAGGTCAGCGAGATTCCCGCGTGCTTGTTGTCCGGGACGTTGATTCCGGCAATACGTGCCATGCGCTTGCTCCGTCGTTACCTGGTGGCCTCAGCCCTGCCGCTGCTTGTGGCGGGGCTCGACGCTGCAGATCACGCGCACAACACCGTTGCGCTTCACAATCTTGCAGTTTCGGCAGATTTTCTTGACCGATGCTCTTACTTTCATTTCCGCTTCCTCGATGGGCCGCTACTGGTGCCTCGCCAAATCGGGCTCGGCGCACCCGAGACAGGCCGCTCCGCTATCGTCGAACCGCCCCGCCGCGTCCGTGGCTCTTGAGGTTCGCCTTTTCCATCAGCCGCGCGTACTGGCTAGACATCAGATGCGCCTGCACCTGCGCCATAAAATCCATCGCCACTACCACGATGATCAGCAGGGCTGTGCCACCCAGCTGAAAAGTGATGTTGAACGCAACAATCATGAACTCGGGCAGCAAACAAACCAGCGTGATGTAGAGCGCACCGAAAATGGTCAAGCGCGTGATCACGTCGTCGATGTACTTCGCCGTCTGCTGGCCGGGCCGAATGCCAGGAACGTAGGCGCCCTGCCGCTTCAGGTTGTCCGCAACTTCCTTCGGATCGAACATGATCGCGGTGTAGAAGAAGCAGAAGAACACAATGCCGGCCGCGAACAGCAGGATGTACAGCGGCTGCCCCGGAGAGAGCACCAGCGCGACTTCCTGCAGCCAGGCCATGCTGGGTGCGCTGCCAAACCACTGCGCCATCGATGCCGGTGCCAATAACAGGCTCGAGGCAAAAATCGCGGGAATGACGCCCGCCATGTTGATCTTTAGCGGCAGATGGCTGCTCTGCGCCTGGTACACGCGACGCCCTTGCTGGCGACGCGCGTAGTTCACGGTAATCCGCCGCTGCGCGCGTTCTATGAATACGACGCCGGCAACAATGCCCACCGCCAGCGCGGCAATGACCAACAGCGCGATGATGTTGATGTCACCCTGGCGCGCGGCCTCGAACGACTGACCGATGGCCGCTGGAAACCCAGCAACGATCCCGGAAAAAATCAGCAGGGAGATGCCGTTGCCGACTCCGCGTTCGGTGATCTGTTCGCCCAGCCACATCATGAACAGCGCACCCGTCACCAACGTGGTGGTCGCGACGAAATGGAAGGCCAGTCCGGGCGCAAAAGCGAGGCCCTGACTCGCCAGGGTCGCTGACAGCGACGTGCCCTGCACCAAAGCAATGGCCACAGTGCCGTAGCGCGTGTACTGCGTAATCTTCCGCCGGCCCGACTCGCCTTCCTTGCGCAGCTGCTGCAGCGAGGGGTGCATCATCGTCAGCAGATTCATGATGATGCTGGACGTGATGTAGGGCACGACACCAAGCGCCAGGATGCTCATACGCTCCAGCGCGCCGCCGGAAAACATGTTGAACAGATCAAGGATGCCGCCCTGCTGCTGCTCGAACAGCGCGGCCAGGCGATCCGGATTAATGCCGGGAACGGGAATGTGCGTACCCACCCGATAGACCAGAAGGGCAATCAGCACGAACAGCAGGCGGCCGCGAAGCTCGGAGAGCCCCGCCTGAACACCGGCCAGTTGTGACGGATTGATGGCCATCAGCCTTCTACCTTGCCCCCAGCTGCCTCAATCGCCGCACGTGCACCCGCAGTCACCTTGATGCCCTTGACGGTCACAGGCCGATCGATGGTGCCGGAAAGCATGATTCGCGCCCGCGTGTAAGCTGTCGACAGGATGCCCGCTGTCTTGAGCGCGGCCATGTCCACGACGTCACCCTTGACCTTGGCGAGCTCTCCCAGGCGAACCTCGCCTGTTTCGAGCGCAATGAGCGAGCGGAAGCCGAACTTCGGCAGCCGCATCTGCAGCGGCATCTGACCGCCTTCGAAACCGGGGCGAACATTGCCGCTCTTACGCGCACCCTGTCCTTTCACGCCGCGACCGCAAGTCTTGCCGAGGCCCGAGCCCGCGCCACGACCAACGCGCGTGCGCGCTTTTCTGCTGCCGGCACCCGGCTTCAACTGATTAAGGTGCATCGCTCACTCTCCCTCGACGCGGACCATGTAACTGACACGATTGATCATGCCGCGAACGGCCGGGGTGTCTTCCACCTCGACTGAATGACCGATGCGCCGCAGGCCGAGGCCCGCAACACAGGCCTTGTGATTCTTGAGCCGATGGGCCGTGCTCTTCACCAGCGTGACGCGAATCTTGTTTGCACTCATGGTCTGTACCGCCTATCACCACCTGCCGCGCACCAGAGCCGCGCCGCAGTTTCGCCACACACGCCGCCTGATCAGGCGCCGATTTCCTCGACCGTCTTGCCGCGCTTGCGGGCGATTGCTTCCGGCGACCGCATGCTGGACAGGGCTTTGAATGTCGCGCGCACCACGTTCACCGGGTTGGTCGAGCCATAGCACTTGGCCAGCACGTTTTGAATACCGACGGCGTCAAGCAGTGCACGCATGGTGCCACCGGCGATCACGCCGGTACCTTCCGAGGCTGGCTGCATGAATACCTTGGAAGCACCATGCCGCGCCGTCACCGGGTACCAGAGGGTGGTCCCATTCAGATCGACATCCACCATATTGCGGCGCGCCGCTTCCATGGCTTTCTGAATGGCGATCGGAACTTCCCGCGCCTTGCCGCGGCCAAAACCCACGCGACCGTTGCCGTCGCCAACAACGGTCAGCGCCGTGAACGCGAAGATCCGACCACCCTTGACCACCTTGGCGACACGGTTGACCTGGACCAGTTTCTCGACCAGCCCTTCTTCCCGGACTTCTTCGGTATACGCCATCTCTTAGAACTCCAGTCCGCCAGCCCGGGCCGCTTCGGCCAGCGCCTTTACGCGTCCGTGATACTTGAAGCCGGAGCGGTCAAACGCGACCTTACCGACACCCGCCGCTTTCGCGCGCTCCGCGATCAGAGCACCCACCTTGGCAGCGGCTTCCACATTACCCGTCGCGCCGGAACGCAGCCCTTCCTCCAGCGTGGAGGCCGAAGCAATGACGCGATCCCCCGCCGGTGCAAACACCTGTGCGTAGATATGTTGCGGCGTGCGGTGTACCGACAGCCGAACTGCGCCGAGTTCGCGCATCTTCGAGCGACTGCGCTTCGCGCGCCTGATTCTGGAGGCCTTCTTGTCGTTCATCTGTGCTGCTGCTCTGCTTGCTTGCGCCGTTGTCCTAAGACACTCGGCAACGATCATCCGAATTACTTCTTCTTCGCTTCCTTCTGCCGAACGACTTCGTCGGCATAGCGAACGCCCTTGCCTTTATAGGGCTCCGGGGGGCGGATCGAGCGGATTTTGGCCGCGACCTCGCCGACCTGCTGCTTGTCCACGCCCTTGATCAGAATCTCGGTCTGCGACGGCGTGGCGACCTCGATTCCTTCGGGCACCGGAAACTCGACCGGGTGCGAGAAGCCCAGCGAGAGGTTCAGTGTCCGGCCCTGAGCCTGAGCGCGGTAACCGACACCAAGGATGGTCAACTTCCGCTCGAACCCTGCTGATACACCCTTCACCATGTTGGCCAGCACTGCGCGCGCCGTACCGGATTGCGCTTTCGCGCCGGTGGTTTCTAGCCGGGCCGAAACCTGCAGCTGCCCGTTTTCCTGACGCACGTCGACATCCGCGTGGAGATCGTGCGAGATCGCGCCTTTCGCGCCGGAAACGGTGATCCGTCGACCAGCCGCGCCCATCTCTACCTGCACGCCGGCCGGCAGGGGGATCGGATTCTTTGCTACGCGAGACATGACTAATTCCCCGTTAGAACACGGTACACAGGACTTCGCCGCCAATTCCTTGCGCGCGTGCCTCACGATCCGTCATCACACCCTTGTTGGTGCTGACGATCGAGATGCCGAGCCCGCCCATAACCTTCGGCAGCGCGTCGGTGGCGCGGTAGGTCCGCAGACCCGGGCGGCTGATGCGCTTCATGGTTTCAATAACGGGCCGGCCCTGGTGGTAGCGCAGGGTGACCGAGAGCTCGGCCTTAGTGCCGTTCTCGACCCGAAAGTCTTCGATATAGCCTTCGCTCTTCAACACTTCACACACCGCCACCTTGAGCCGGGAACTCGGCATGGCGACGGACGGATGATTAGCCCGCTGCGCGTTACGAATGCGCGTCAGCATGTCGGCGATGGGATCCTGCATCGTCATATCTGTTCCTCGGCTTACCAGCTCGCCATCACAAGACCCGGGACATCTCCACGCATGGCCGACTCACGCAGTTTGTTGCGGCCGAGGCCGAACTTGCGGTAGACGCCATGGGGACGACCGGTCAGTCCGCAGCGCCGGCGTTGACGCGTGGGGCTGGCATCACGTGGCAGCTGCTGCAGCTTCAACTGCGCTTCCCAGCGGGCCTCGTCAGTGGCGCTGCGGTCGCCGATCAGGGTCTTGAGTGCCGCCCGCTTCTTCGCGAACTGTGCAACTTTGCGCGCGCGCTTCTTTTCGCGCTCGATCATCGAAGTCTTTGCCATGGCTGGTGCCTACCCGGAATCAGTTGCGGAACGGGAAGTTAAACGCCCTGAGCAGCGATAGCGCTTCGGCGTCGGTCTTCGCGGTCGTAGTGACGGTTATGTTCATGCCCCGGATCTGATCGATCTTGTCGTAATCGATCTCGGGGAACACGATCTGCTCCGACAGCCCCATCGAAAAGCTGCCGCGTCCGTCGAACGCCCGCGGGTTCAGGCCGCGGAAGTCGCGAATCCGCGGAATCGAAATGCCAACCAGACGATCGATGAACTCGTACATGCGAGCGCGACGCAGCGTGACTTTGCACCCGATCGGCCAGCCTTCTCGAATCTTGAAGCCGGCTTCGGACTTGCGCGCCAACGTTACAACCGGGCGCTGGCCGGAAATGGCAGCGAGATCTTTCACCGCGGCGTCCATGACCTTGCGGTCGCCAACTGCCTCGCCTACGCCCATGTTGAGCGTGACCTTAACCAGTCGGGGCACCTGCATGACGTTGGCGTAGCCACCTTCCGTCAGCAGCCGGGGCCGAATCTCCTCGACGTATTGCTGGTACAGATTCGCCATTACCGTAGTACTCTCAGTTTCCGATCACTTTGCTGTTCGACTTGAAGATGCGTACCTTCTTGTCGCCCTCGACGCGGAAACCCACGCGGTCCGCTCGAGCTGTCTCATCGTTCCAGATGGCTACGTTCGACGCCTGGATCGGCGCCTCGCGGCTGATGATGCCGCCCTGTTGTCCGGTGTTCGGATTGCCGCGCTGGTGCTTCTTGACCAGATTAATTCCGCCGACCAGCACCCGACCATCTGCCATCACCTGGAGTACCCGACCGCGCTTGCCTTTATCGCGACCGGTAATCACCACCACTTCATCGTCTTTTCTGATCTTGCGCATGATCACAGCACCTCGGGGGCAAGCGAGATGATCCGCATGAACTTTTCGGACCGAAGCTCACGCGTCACTGGGCCAAAGATGCGCGTACCGATCGGCTGCTGCTGGTTGTTCAACAACACGGCGGCATTGGTATCAAAACGGATAACCGAGCCGTCCGGGCGCCGAATGCCTTTCCGTGTACGCACCACAACCGCATTCATCACCTGCCCCTTGCGGACGCGGCCACGCGGAATGGCCTCTTTTACGGTGACCTTGATGATGTCCCCGATTCCGGCATAGCGACGATGGGAACCACCGAGCACCTTGATGCACTGCACCCGACGCGCGCCGCTGTTGTCGGCGATCTCGAGCATGGTTTCCGTCTGGATCATCGAACCGTTCCTCTAAACTGTTTCGCGCCGCTCAGACTTCGCGCGCGCGCTCTTCGATGCTCTTCAGCATCCAGCATTTGGTTTTCGACAGCGGCCGGCACTCGACGACCGTGACGAGATCGCCCATGCGGCAATCGTTATTTTCGTCGTGGGCGTGAACCTTCGACGACCGGCGAATGATCTTGCCGTATACCGGGTGCTGCACCTTGCGCTCGATGAGCACAGTGATGGTCTTGTCCATCCGGTTGCTCACCACGGTGCCGGTTACCGTTCGCGGATTGCTCCGTCGCTGCTCGCTGGTTGCTGCGACTGCGCCCTGCTCAGCCATTTGCCTTCTCCGCCAAAACCGTCTTGATACGGGCGATATCACGCCGCGCCGCGCCAAGGAGATGTGTCTGGCCCAGCTGACCGCTGGCCTTCTGCATCCGCAGGCTGAATTGGTCCTTGCGTCGCTTGAGGAGCGCTTCGTTCAGCTCCTTTTCGCTCTTGTTACGCAGTTCCGCCACTTCCATTGCAGGCACCTCGTCCGCAGGCTCTTACATCAGGGTCCGCTTAACGAACGCTGTCGGTAGCGGCATCTTTGCCGCCGCCAACGCGAACGCCTCGCGCGCTAGGTCTTCCGACACGCCTTCCATCTCGAACAACATGCGGCCCGGTTGAATAAGCGCAACCCAGTACTCAACTGAACCCTTACCCTTGCCCTGACGCACTTCCAGCGGCTTCTGGGTAATCGGCTTGTCCGGGAACACGCGAATCCAGATCTTCGCGCCGCGACGCACATGGCGAGTCAATGCCCGGCGACCGGCCTCGATCTGACGCGCGGTCAACCGCCCGCGGCCCAAGGACTTGAGGCCGAACTCCCCAAAACTGACCGAGCTGCCGCGGTCGGCAAGGCCGCGATTACGGCCCTTGTGCTGTTTTCTGAACTTCGTTCTTTTCGGCTGTAACATGTCGCTACACCTGCACTTCCCTAGACGGCCACTGTTCCGGCGGCCCTCGCCTCTACGGCTTTTCCTTCAACGGCTGCGGCCCGGCGGGCGCTACCCTGATGGCTACTGCTTCCCGACTGCCCTTATCAGAACGGTCGAGAACGACTGGCGGAGTCTCAGGCGCCCTGCGCCTGGGCGTCACGTTCTCGCCCGATGACCTCGCCCTTGAATATCCAGACCTTGATGCCGATGACCCCATAGGTGGTCTTCGCTTCCCAGGTCGCGTAATCGATGTCGGCACGCAGCGTGTGCAGCGGGACCCGACCTTCGTGATACACCTCCGCGCGCGCGATTTCCGCACCGCCGAGCCGACCAGAGACCCGCACCTTGATGCCTTCTGCGCCCAAACGCATGGCGTTCTGGATCACGCGCCGCATGGCACGCCGGAATTGGACCCGGCGCTCCAGCTGCTGAGCAACGTTCTGAGCCACCAGCAGCGCGTCAAGTTCCGGCTTGCGAATTTCCTCGATGTTCACGTGCACCGGCACGCCCATCATGCGTGCCAGATCGACGCGCAAGCGCTCGACGTCCTCACCCTTCTTCCCAATAACGATGCCGGGTCGGGCAGAGTGGATCGTGATGCGAGCGGTCTGTGCCGGGCGCTCGATATCGACCCGACTGATGGACGCTTGCGCCAGGCGCTCCCGCAGGTAGTCGCGTACCTTCAGGTCGGTCAGCAGATACCGCGCGTAATTCTTCTTGTCCGCATACCAGATCGAGGTGTGTTCCTTGACGATACCGAGGCGGAAACCAACCGGATTTACTTTCTGACCCATGCGCCTTACTCGTCCGAAACCGTCACGGTGATGTGACTGGTGCGTTTAACAATACGATCCGCTCGACCCTTCGCGCGCGGCTTGACGCGCTTCATCACCAACCCTTCGTTCACGAAGATTTCGGCAATGCGCAACTCGTCGATATCGGCTGCGTTGTTGTTCTCGGCGTTGGCGATAGCAGACTCGACAACCTTGCGCACGAGCCCGGCGGCCTTCTGCGGGCTGAAGCCAAGAATGTCGAGTGCGGCACTCACTGGCTTGCCGCGCACGAGATCGACGACGAGTCGCGCCTTCTGCGGCGACACTCGAACCTGCTTAGCTGTGGCACTCACCTGCATCATTCAACTCCGTTCGGCGCGCAACCCGGTGCGGCCGGCGCTCAGCGCTTCGCCTTCTTGTCCGCCGCGTGCCCGCGGAAATTCCGGGTTGGCGAAAATTCGCCCAACTTGTGGCCGACCATGTCCTCGTTGATGTACACGGGCACATGCTGCTTGCCGTTGTAGACGGCGATCGTCAGCCCCACCATCTCCGGGAGAATCATCGACCGACGCGACCAGGTCTTAATCGGTCGACGGTCGGATCCGCCCATCGCAGTCTCGACCTTCTTCATGAGGTGCAGGTCTACGAACGGACCCTTGCGCAACGATCTGGGCACCGCTTATCTCCTTCCTCGACGACGGACGATCAGGTTGTCCGTACGCTTGTTCTTGCGCGTCTTGTATCCCTTGGTCGGCACACCCCACGGGGTGACCGGATGACGGCCGCCCGAGGTCTTGCCCTCACCACCACCATGCGGGTGATCCACCGGGTTCATGGCAACACCGCGCACAGTCGGTCTGACGCCGCGCCACCGCTTTGCACCAGCCTTGCCAAGGGACCGAAGGTTGTGTTCGGCATTACCGACTTCGCCCAAGGTCGCCTTGCACTCGGTCAGCACTCGACGCATCTCACCAGACCGCAAGCGCAGGGTCGCATATGCCCCTTCGCGCGCTACCAGCTGGGCTGCAGCGCCTGCGCTGCGCGCCAGCTGCGCTCCGCGGCCGGGCTTGAGCTCAACGCAGTGCACCATGCTGCCAAGGGGAATACTGCGCAGGGGCAGCGCGTTGCCGGCCCGAATCGGAGATGACGTGCCGCTCATCAGAGCGTCGCCCGCGCTGACGCCGCGCGGAGCAATGATGTAGCGCCGCTCGCCGTCGCTGTACTTGAGAAGAGCGATGTGCGCAGTACGATTCGGGTCGTACTCCAGGCGCTCGACGACGGCCGGTATCCCGTCCTTGTCGCGCTTGAAGTCGACCACCCGGTAGTGCTGCTTGTGACCACCGCCCTGGTGCCGCGTCGTGATCCGACCCGCGTTGTTGCGCCCGCCTGTACGACGCTGCGGCTCGAGCAGCGGACGGTAGGGCTCGCCCTTGTGCAGATCGGGGTTAACGACCTTGATGACAAAGCGACGGCCAGCGGACGTGGGTTTAGCTTTTACGACAGCCATGACCTGTTAATCCGTTACCATGAAGTCGATTTCCTGCCCCTGCGCTACGCGCACATAGGCCTTCTTCCAGTCTTTCTTGCGCGCCATACCGCGGGCGGTACGTTTGGTCTTGCCCTTGACGTTGACCGTGGTCACGCCTTCGACGGAAACCTTGAACAGCGTCTCAACTGCCGTCTTGATTTCCGTCTTGGTCGCATCCCGGGCCACCTTGAAGCCATACTGATTCTGCTTCTCGCCAAGGCCCGCCACCTTCTCGGAAAAATGGGGCTCGACCAAAACGGTGTACAGACGCTCCTGGTTCATGCCAGTGCCTCCTCGAGCTTTTTCAGCGCCGCCACGGTTACGAGCACCTTGTCGTGGCTGATCAGACTGACCGGGTCCAGCGCGCTGACGTCACTGACGTCCACTTCGTGCAGGTTGCGCGATGCCAGATAAAGGTTCTGATCGATCTCGTCTGCGACAATCAGGACGCTGCGCAGCTCGAGGGCTTTCAACTTACCCAAGAGCTCTTTGGTTCGTGGCGCTTCGACAGCGAAGCTTTCACACACGATCAGCCGCTCCTGGCGGATCAGTTCCGACAGGATGCAGCGCATGGCGCCGCGGTACATCTTGCGGTTGACCTTCTGGCTGTGGTCTTGGGTTCGCGCCGCGAACACCTTGCCGCCACCGCGCCAAATCGGACTGCGGATTGAGCCGGCACGAGCGCGGCCAGTGCCCTTCTGGCGCCACGGCTTGCGACCGCCGCCACTGACTTCGGCGCGGGTCTTCTGTCCCCGGGTTCCCTGACGGGCAGCCGACATGTGGGCTACCACGACCTGATGCACCAAAGCCTCGTTGAATTCACGGGCAAAGGCGACTTCGGACACTTCCACGCTGCCGCCACTCATTGCGAGATTCAGGTTCATTCAGAGCTCCTCCGCCTCAGCCCTTGACCGACGGGCGGACGTACACGTCGCCGCCGGTGGGACCAGGTACTGCACCCTTCAGCAGGAGCAGATTCCGGTCAGCATCCACGCGTACGACTTCGAGGTTCTGGGTGGTAACTGTTTCGTTGCCGAGGTGCCCGGACATCTTCTTGCCCTTGAACACCCGGCCCGGGGTCTGGTTCTGGCCGATCGAACCAGGCACGCGGTGCGAGATCGAGTTGCCGTGGGTGGCATCCTGACCGCGGAAGTTCCAGCGCTTAATGGTCCCGGCGTAGCCCTTGCCTTTCGAAACGCCTTGCACATCTACGCGCTGACCGGCCGCAAAGCGGGCGACGGTGAGTTCGTTGCCGACGGCAAACGCTTCTTCCACGCCTTCCGCGCGGAACTCCCACAGCCCACGGCCAGCAGCCACTCCTGCTTTGGCAAAGTGACCCGCTTCCGGCTTCGGGGTGCGGTTGCGGCGCGCGGCGCCCGTGGTGACCTGTATGGCCGCGTAGCCTTCTTTTTCCGGCGTGCGTACGTACGTCACCCGGTTCGGCTCGACCTCGATTACCGTCACCGGAATGCTGGCTCCATCTTCGGTGAAGATGCGCGTCATTCCCGCCTTTCTACCCACCAATCCGATCGACATTGGTCTGCTTCCTGTCTGCCTATTGTGGCGGGCCAAGCCACACCACTCTCTTCGCGTCCGCCTGTTTCGCGGATGCAGAAACCGCTTGCCAACAGGGCGCTGGGCGCCGCGCTGGTAAACGGTTTCGTTCCTTCGCCGACCCCCTATCGGGGTCATTTTGAGGCGGGGATCCCCGCCTTGCGCCTTAGGGCGCCGCGTGGCCTGTGTTCCAGGCCTGCGCGTTTAGGACTTTATGCGGCCGCCCCCGATGTACGGGACGGTCAACTCGTCCTACTTGAGACTGATCTGCACGTCCACGCCGGCAGCCAGATCCAGTTTCATCAGCGCGTCCACCGTCTTCTCGGTGGGCTCTACAATATCGAGTACGCGCTTGTGAGTGCGGATCTCGAACTGATCACGAGCGTCTTTGTTCACGTGCGGCGATACCAGCACGGTGAACCGCTCGGTGCGGGTCGGGAGCGGAATAGGGCCGCGTACCAGAGCGCCGGTTCGCTTGGCGGTATCCACGATTTCCTGGGTGGATACGTCGATCAGTCGGTGATCGAACGCCTTCAAACGGATGCGAATGCGCTGATTCTGCACGATGCCCAATACTCCTGATCCAAAGAGCGACCCGACTGCGCCACGGCTTTAGCCTGAGCGCTCGGGCTCTGTCCCCCGCCGCTGAGCGGCCCGAACATGACGACCGAACCCCGTTTCCGGCGCGCTTTACGCACCCGAAAAAGGGACGCGAACTATACAGATTGAATAAAACTGCCGCAACACTTGTGATATGCCGGAGACAAATCGGGCGTTAGCGCCCGCTTGTTAACCGGCCAGAACACCCTTGGCCTCGGGCACGAGGCCAAGGGCTGCTGCTGCGGGCTGAACGGTCAGGCGATGACTTTGGTGACGACGCCTGCGCCGACGGTACGACCGCCCTCGCGGATGGCGAATCGCAAACCCTCGTCCATCGCGATCGGGTTGATCAGCGACACCACCATGTTCACGTTGTCGCCAGGCATCACCATCTCGACGCCCTCCGGCAACTCAACCGCGCCCGTCACGTCCGTCGTACGGAAGTAAAACTGCGGCCGGTAACCTTTGAAGAACGGCGTGTGACGTCCGCCCTCTTCCTTCGACAACACGTACACCTCAGCCTCAAACCGCGTATGCGGCTGAATCGCGCCAGGCTTCGACAGCACCTGGCCTCGCTCGACTTCCTCTCGCTTCGTGCCGCGCAGCAGCACGCCAACGTTCTCACCTGCCCGACCTTCGTCCAGCAGCTTCCGGAACATCTCCACGCCCGTGCACGTCGTCTTCATCGTCGCCTTCAGGCCCACAATCTCGACTTCGTCGCC
>CAZVMA010000010.1:0-18329 GCA_964628545.1 uncultured Pseudomonadales bacterium
TTTTCAGCTTTAACGCATAACACACCCGCCGCCTCGAATATCCTATGATCTTGCACCCTCGAGACGCGCGACCAGATCAGGCCGCTATTGTTACCCACACGACAAAGAGGAGCTGGATATGGCACCTAATCATATTAGCCGCTTTGCAAGATGGGTGACCGAGGAGTGCCGTAAGTCTTTCAGCCTAGCCAGAAGAGATATTAGAATAATCGCGGCGCTAGCAGCGCTTATACCCCCGGCTTACTTCGTGGATATTCATATCGGGGAGTCGGAGTTCAATACCATTCTCCTTCGGGCAGCTGTTTTCGTTTTCGTTGCTTCGCTTTGGTTTCTCAAAGCTCCTAGCCCCAGGGCAGAAGCACTAGCTGCTGTTTATTTCGTGCTTGTCGCAACACTTGCCTTGCCCTTCATGTTCGGAGCGATGCTCATAGTCAATGCAGCTCTAATGGAGACGGGCCAAGAGCTTAATCAACTATGGTCACTACAGTATCTTGTAGCCATGTTCATTTTCATCCAAGTGATACACGGCAAGATTTTGTCAGTGTTGCTCTGGCTCACATCCCTCCTACTCTGCGGCTTTAGTCTATTCAGCCTCGACGCCCCAAATTATCAGGAAATCCAGAAGACGCTCATACAGTCCTCCGCCTGCTTCATGACAGCTATGATCTTCGGCCTTATTACTAATCGTTCAGCCGATTTTATAGAAAAGGAGAAGCTTGCTGCCGCATCAGCCATCGGCAGTTATATCGCGCACGAAATCAGGACACCACTCGCGACGATTCGGTCGCTCGCTAGATCGGCAAGTCGAGCAACCGAAGAAGCACGCCGCCATCCAGGCTCGGACTCCTTGCTTGACAAGAATTTGAAAAAGATATCGGCCGCAATACCCGAGATTATTCGAGAAGTTGAGTTCTCAAATACGCTTATTGACATGCTCCTGCTAAATACAAAGGAATACACTATAGTTCAGGACTACCCGAGCCGTCACTCAGCCAAAGAGCTAATCACCGAGGCGTTGCACCGATTCCCGTTTTCAAGCGAGAGAGAAAAGCAGGCTGTCACGCTTGATATTTCGGCCGACTTTTCTGTAGCTGGAGATGGCCTTTTGCTAACTCATGTTTTTTTCAACTTGATTAAGAACGCTGTTTTTTTCATGCAGAGAAGACCTGGAGGTAGAGTATTTATCACCACTCGGCCCGGAGGTAGATTCAATTCCGTGGAGGTCACAGACACGGGCCAGGGAATATCCCGCGCAGTAAAGTCGCGAATTTTTGAGCGCTTCTTCACGACTCTCAGTGCCGGCCAAGGCGCCGGCATCGGCCTCAGCTTCTGCAAGAGTGTGATGGAAGGTCTTGGAGGCCAGATCCTTTGCGAGAGCAAGGAAGGCGAATACACCACCTTCCGCCTGCTGTTTCCGCACCCTAAATCCGGAACAAGCGCTCCGCATTCTGGCTAAGCTGCGGCCAACGGTGAGGTAGATGGTCCTCGACCTTCAGGGAATCGATGTGAGGATAGTCCGAGCCCCAAACGATATTCTGGCTGCCCACCATTTCCAGCGCCGCATCAATGGTTCGTTCGCCCTGCTCCGCCACGAAGTAGCAGTTGCTGCGGATGTACTCGCTGGGCGGCTTCGATAGCCCGGTCAGCTTCCGCAGTGCGTTGAATTTGGCGTCGAGCCGATCCATCAGATATGGCGCATAGCCACATCCTGCCTCGACGCTGACAACTTTCAGCTTTGGAAAACGCTCTAGCAGTTGGTCGGTTATTACGCATGCGATTGCGGGCATGAGCTGCCCAGAGCCGCCCAGACCAAAGCTGAATACCGGCCCGGGAGAGGTCGTATGCCAAGCGCCGAACGGAGATGCCGAGCCATCGAAGCGCACAATAACGTGGAAGCAGGCGGGGATATTCGCGGCCTGACAGAGCGCCCACAGTCGATTGAAATGGCGATCGCCTGGACGTTTTCCATCAATCGTTTCCGGCGGAACGAACAACGCGCGGAAACCACGACGGATGCAACGCTCCAATTCCCGCGCCGCCTCATCGACATCACGCCAATTGACCACAGCTACCGGGAACAGCCTGCCGGGGTTGGCGCTACAGAAGTCATGTACCCAATTGTTGTATGCCCGGCAGTAGGCGTTGGCGAGCGGCATGTCCTGCGTCGGGAACGGGAGAATGCAAATAGTCGGGAAGATGACCGACTTGCTGATACCCCAGTTGTCCATACGCGCCAGACGGGCGTGACCGTCGAACGAATCTGCAGGGTTGTCTCGGCAATACGACAGTTTTCCGCTGAACAGGTCGGTCTTGTCGGCTTCCGCACCGCCCAGGCCGGCGACGGCACCCTGAAGCACAACTTGATCGCCGATAATCAACTGCTCTCGGCCGTCCACCTCTTCGATTCGGATCGCTCGATCCCGAAATTCAGCTTCGAGGTACTCCTGCCACAGCGTTGCGGGTTCAAGGATGTGGGCATCGCAATCAATCACCGCACTCATCGTCCCCTCCGGCATGGCGCAGTCAAAGCCGGAATCCTAGAGGGGGTGCCGGTCTGTTGGAAGCATGAGGCCGCTGAGCGTTGGAATATGCTTGATCGCGCAACGGCCATCTTACTGAATCCATGCGCCAGGCTGGCCGACAGCGCTTTCCGAGCGCGCCGCGCTCTCCTAAGATGCCCTGTTCCCCGAAGACACCGGATATGAGCGCCCGAGACCTTACCCAGGACTCCGTCGGCAGAGCCCTGTTTCGCGTCACGGCGCCCATGATGGTCGGCGTGTCCAGCAACATCGTGGTGTCGATGGTCGAAATCGGCTTCATCGGCCAGCTCGGCACACTGCCATTGGCTGCGGTTACCTTCACCTTCCCGCTTGTGATGATGCTTACCAGCATCGCGCTGGGTATCGGCATTGGCACATCGTCCATCGTTGCCCGCGGTTTCGGTTCCGGCGAGTGTGACGATGCAAGACGACTTGGCACACACAGTCTGATGCTTACTGCGGCGGTCACGATCGTACTGTCTGTGGCGGGGTGGCTGACTATTGATCCGGTGTTTTCCTATCTCGGCGCGAGCCGAGATGTACTCGTGCATATCCACAGCTACCTGGACATCTACTATCCAAGCGTGGTGTTGATGGCCCTCACCATGGTGTCGAGCAACATCATGCGCGCTAATGGCAGCGCCGGTATTCCCGGCACGGTGATGACGCTGGGCGCGTTGATGAACCTTGCGCTTGATCCGATCTTGATCTTCGGCTGGTTCGGTATGCCGCGACTGGAGCTCGCCGGCGCTGCATGGGCGGCGCTGTGTGCCAGAGTGCTCACCGCTGGCGTGTTGCTGCACTACGTGACGCGCGGCCGCATGATTTCTCTGAAGGACATCCTGCCGGGCTTCGTTGCGTCCTGCAGAAGCATTCTGCACGTAGGCTTGCCGGCGATGGCCACCCAGCTGATCGGGCCGGTTTCAGGTGCGATCGTCACGCGTTTGCTGGCCGGGCATGGCGAAGTCGTCGTTGCCGGCTACGGAGTTGCAACACGCGTGGAATCGGTCGCCGTGATGTTGTTATTCGCGCTGTCGGGAAGCATCGGCCCTTTCATCGGCCAGAACTGGGGCGCGCGCCGGCCGGAGAGGGTAATCGCCGGGCTGCGCGTCACGTATCGATTCTGCATCGCCTGGGGGCTGGTCGCCGCGCTGCCGATGATCGCGTTCGGCGACGTCATCGCCGGGTGGATCGACCATAACCCGGTCGTGATCGCAACCGCCGCGTTCTATCTGGCGATCGTGCCGTGGACGTATGGGCTCTGGGGCGTGCTGATGATGGCGTCGGCTTCCTTCAATGCGTTGGGCAAACCGTTACCGTCTACGATCATGTCGTTCACCCGCATGTTCATCCTGTACATTCCCCTTGCACTGCTGCTGAACCACCTGTTCGGCTACCAGGGCATTTTCGCTGCCACGGCCATCAGCAATGCGTTGATGGGGGCCATCGGCTATTTCTGGCTGAAGCGAGCACTGCACACCGATGTGGTCTAGACGCCTGGTCACCATTCCTCTGTTTCTACTGGCAACTATTGGCGCCACGCTTGTGGTGCCGGTGCTGTTGGTGCTGGCGCTGCTGGCAACACCGCTGCCAGGGCTACGCGGGGCAGTACCCACAACGCTGTTCATCATCGGTTACTTATGGTGCGAGACGATCGGCATTGTCAGTGCGGGCTTGATCGCCCTGAGATATCGGACACGCGACGATTTTTTGCGCGCGAACTACCGCCTGCAGTACTGGTGGGCCGGAGCCCTCATGCGCATCGCCAAGTGGTTGTATCGGCTGCAGTTCGACGTCACCGGGACAGAGGCTCTGGACGGTAAGCCCGGGCTGATGCTGCCGCGCCACACCAGCATCGCGGATACCATCATTCCCATGGTGTTCTACGCTGAGCCTTTTCAGGTTCGCCTGCGCTATGTGCTGAAACGAGAGCTCCTGATCGACCCATGCCTCGACATTGTCGGCAACCGACTGCCGAATCTGTTCGTCGATCGCAGCGGCCAGGACAGCGAACGCGCGCGCCAAGGGGTCGCCGCGCTGGTTGCCAACCTTGCGCCGGACGAAGGGGTGTTGATCTATCCAGAAGGCACGCGCTTCTCGAGAGCGCGCCATCAGGCCCTCATGTCCCGCTACGCCGATGCTCCCGCCATGCTGGCGCAGCTGGCGCGCTGGCCGGATCTGCTGCCGCCCAGACTGGGTGGCACGATGGCGTTGTTGGCGGCCAACCCTGGGCGCGATCTGGTGTTCTGCGCGCACACGGGTTTTGAGGGGTCGAGCCACTTCTCCACTCTCGTGAACGGGGCGTGGCGCGGCGCAGAAGTGCGCATCCATTTCTGGCGCGTGCCGTTCGCGGACGTGCCCAGCGACCGTGACTCGCAGGTGGCGTTTATCCAGGCCCAGTGGGATCGGATGCAGGCCTGGATCACGGCACAGGGCGCGGCACGGCGCGACGCCCCGGCGCGGACCTGAACTACAACGGATCGGCGATTTTAAGCAGCTGTTTGCCGGTATTGCGCCCGGTGAACAGCCGGTTCAGCGTGTCAGGAATGTTCTCAAAACCCTCCTGCACGTCCTCTTGGTGCACCAGTTCTCCGCTTTGGATCCACTGCAGCAGTTCAGCCACTGCGACACCCGCTCGATTCATGTAGTCGATCACGATGAACCCTTCCATGCGGGCACGCATGATGACCAGGTTCATCAGGTTGGTGGGGCCGGGCTGCGGCGCGGTCGCGTTGTACCCGGAGATACCCCCGCACAGCACCACGCGCGCGTGCATGTTGATGTGGTTCAACGCGGCTTCCAGAATCGACCCGCCCACATTGTCGAAAAACACGTCGACCTTGTTCGGGCACAACTCGCCAATCCGCTGATTCACGTCTTCGTGCTTGTAGTCGATGACGTCATCGAAGCGGGCCACATCCTTCAGCCATTGGCACTTCTCCGGGCCCCCGGCGATGCCCACCACTCGACAGCCCTTGATGCGGGCAATCTGGCCCGCCACCGAACCAGTGGCCCCTGCGGCACCCGACACCAGTACGGTGTCGCCGGGCTTTGGCTGACCGAGGTCCAGCAGTCCGAAATAGGCGGTGAGGCCGGTGACACCCAGCACGCCAAGCGCCATGGGCGGCGTCACGCCGGGCGGCAGCTTGTTCAAACCCGGCCATCCCATACCGGGCTTGATGGCGAGAAAGTCCTGCCAGCCGCCGGTGGTCTGCACCAAATCGCCGCGGGCGAACCCGGGGTGGCGGGATTCAACAACTTGGCCGACGGAGCCGGCACGCATGACCTCGCCCAGCCCAACGGGGGGCAGATAGCTTTCGCGATCCTCCATCCAGCCGCGTTGGGTTGGGTCGAACGACAGGAACAGGTTGCGAACCAGCACCTCGCCGTCGGCGGGCACGGGAATGGGGGCCTCCCGATATTCAAAGTTGTCTCGGGTCACCATGCCAAACGGGCGCTTTGCGAGCACCCACTGCCGATTCGTGTTCATCCTGTTCTCTCCTTTGGATCCCTAGCGGTTGATTAAATCACCCACCCGATTCAGAGTCTTGACGCTGATTTCACGATGTTGAACCGGAGCCGCCCGATGCTGGAACCCACGTTCATGTCCGCGGGGGCCTTGGCCGCCGAAATACGACGTGGCGCCATCTCCGCGGTCGAACTGCTGAACCACTACCTCGACCGCTGCGACCGCCTGAACCCTTCGATCAACGCTGTCGTGTGTCAGGTACGGGAACAGGCGCTGCAGGCCGCCCATGAGGCTGATGCCGCCCGCGCACGCGGCGAGCCGCTCGGTCCGCTGCACGGCGTGCCGATGACGATCAAGGAGTCATTCGATCTGGCCGGCACGCCCACTACCCGGGGTTATCCAGCGTGGCGCGACAACATCGCCGAAGTGGACGCCTACGCGGTCGACCGATTGAAGGCCGCTGGCGCAATCGTGTTCGGCAAGACCAACGTGCCGATCGCGCTAGCCGACTTTCAGAGCTACAACGAAGTCTATGGCACCACGGGCAATCCATACGCGCTGGATCGCACGCCCGGCGGCTCGTCCGGGGGCTCGGCTGCCGCGCTCGCGGCGGGTCTTTCGGGGCTCGAGATCGGCTCCGATATTGGCGGCTCGATTCGCAACCCTGCCCACTTCTGCGGCGTGTTTGGGCACAAGCCCACCTGGAACCTGCTCAGCATGCGCGGCCACTCCGGCATCTATGACACGCGCGGGCCCGAGGATATTTCCGTCATCGGGCCGCTCGCACGGTCAGCGGCTGATCTGGCAACCGTGGTCAGCCAGATAGCGGGGCCTGATCGCATCCTGTCGCGCGGTTACCGACTGACACTGCCGGAATTGCCAGCGACCGGCGTGCGCGGTCTGCGCGTCGCCGTTTGGTCAGATGATCCGACGTGTCCGGTCGCTGCCGAGGTTCAGGCGCGCGTACGACGGGTTGCGGCGATCCTGGCCGATCGCGGGGCGCAGGTCGACGATCACGGGCGACCGGCGTTCGCGAGCGCAAACAGCCATGCCACATTCTCCTACCTGCTGCAGGCCACCATAGCGGCGCGCATGCCGGCGGATGCCTACGCGAGCCTGCAGCGATACGTGGCAGGTCTCGATCCCGCCGACCACGGTACCCGCGCAACTGTCTTCCGGGCGCAGGTGGCCTCATTCCGGGATTGGGCGGCACAGAACGAGGCTCGGCATCAATTGCGCTGGCACTGGCAATCGTTTTTCGAGCGCTACGACCTGCTGATCACGCCGATCATGCCCACCACCGCCTTTGTCCATGACCAGCGGCCGTTCGGCCAGCGCACGATCACCGTCGACGGCCACCCATTGCCCTACTTTCAGCAAACCTTCTGGGCCGGGTTGAGCGGCGTCGCCTACCTGCCCTCAACCATTGTGCCAACCGGTCTGTCCGACGACGGCCTGCCGATCGGTGTGCAGCTCATCGGTCCGGAATATGCCGACCTGGTCACCATCGGCGTCGCCGAACTGCTGGAACAGGACGGCTGCAGATTCGTGCCGCCACCGGGCATGGTGACGGCCTGACGCATGCCTGCCGCCACCGCGATCGCGCACCCCAACATTGCCCTGGTGAAGTACTGGGGCAAGGCACCGGGTCCCGGCAATATCCCGGCCGGGCCGTCCCTGTCGATCACGCTGGATACCCTGACAACCCATACCCGGGTGTCGATCGCCGACCAAGATGAGCTGTACATCGACAGCGCGCCCGCGGAGGACACCAAGGTTCGCGCCTGCCTCGCCGATCTGCGCGCGCATTACGACGTGGCGCCGCTGCGTATCGAAACCTCGAACAACTTCCCCACCGCCGCCGGCCTTGCGTCCTCGGCATCTGGCTTCGCGGCACTGGTCACCGCGATCGACCACGCGTGCGCGCTTGGCATGGACGCGGCGACGAGGTCGCGGTTCGCCCGCCGCGCCTCCGGATCCGCGGGTCGATCCATTTTTGGCGGCGTGGTTGCGCTCTCGGGTCCGGAATGGACCGGCACGACCATTCTGAGCCCGACCGATTGGCCGCTGCAGGTTGTGGTCGCGATCACGAACGCCGGGCGCAAGAGCGTATCGTCCTCCGTGGGCATGCGGCTGTCGGAGCGGTCGCCCTACTACCCGGCGTGGGTGGAAAGCACCGCGGCGGATTTCGCGGCCGCACAGAACGCCGTGATCGAGCGCGACTTTGGCCGGCTTGCCGAAATCGCCGAACACAGCTGCCTGAAGATGCACGGCTTGATGCTGGCAACCCCGCCAGGGCTGCTGTACTGGAACGCGGCTTCCACCGCATGTCTGCACGCGATCCGGCAGCTGCGCGAGACCGGCAGCGAAGTGTTCTTCACCATGGATGCAGGGCCGCAGGTAAAGGCGGTCTGTCTGCCGGAATCCACGCAGCGGGTCGCCCGCACGCTTGCGGATGTTCCCGGCGTGCAGCGGGTGCTGGTTGCGGGTCTGGGCGAAGGCGCCCGGATCGTCGAGCCCTGACCCCTGCGGCTCACAGGCAGCGGTGATGAAACCGATCGCACGAATCGAGTGCTCCGCGCCCGGCAAGGTGGTGCTCTGGGGTGAGTACGCAGTGCTTGCGGGCGCGCCGGCGCTGGTGCTGGCCGTCGATCGCCGTGCGCACTGCCGGTTAGACGTGTTGCGTCCGAGTGTGCGGCCGGTACCCGAGCGTGCACCGTGGGAATTCGCTAGCAAAGGCTTTCCGGGCGTACCGATCGGCATGACGCGATCGGACTTTCTCGGTTCGAGCGCGCCGCCCGACAATTCGGCAGCCTGGCTGGCCTGGCATGTCGTGCAGGGTCTCCGAGCCCGACAACCCGATGCGTTCGAGCGGCTGCCGGCGAATATCGATCTGCTGACTGATACTCGCGGGTTCTTCGAATCGGGAATCAAGCTGGGGGTCGGCTCCAGCGCCGCCGTCTGCGTCGCCCTGTACGGTGCCTTCTGCGCTCTTACCGGTCAGGCCCCCGAATTCCGCGACGCGCTGGAGACCCACCATCGCCTCCAGGGCAATCGCGGCAGCGGCGTGGACATTGCGGCCGCCTGGCACGGCGGGATGATGCGCTTCGAGCGGGCGCAACCCGACACCGACCGCGTGCCGACTGTTCAGCCCTGGTCGCTGCCGCCAATTCTCGGGTACCAGTTCGTCTGGACCGGCCATGCCGCGTCGACGCCCACCCATCTCGAGCGCTTCGCCAGCTGGCGAGCGCGCGGGCGAATCAAGCCGCTGGAGGCGCTCTGCGCTGCCGCGGCAGCGCTGTTCGAAACCGAGCCCACAATGCAGTCGCTGCGAGACTACGTGACCTGTCTTCGAGCGCTGGATGCAGCGGCGTCCCTTGGCATCTACGACCAAGCCCATGAGGCGCTGCATGAGCTCGCCCTGCGCGAGGGTGTCGTGTACAAGCCATGCGGGGCGGGTGGGGGTGACTTGGGCGCCGCGTTCGGCGACGATCCAGCCCGACTTCGGCATTTTCTTGCGGCCGCAAACCGCGCCGGCTACGCCCCGCTTCGTCTGGAGACCGCCCATCATGGCATCGACATCGGCCGCTGAGTCCGGCGCCCGCATCCCGAACTTTTTCAAGATGAGCGTGACCGAACGCATCCTCGCGCTGCATCAGCGCGGGCTGCTGTCGGACAGCGACCTCCGGGCGCTGGAAAGCGGCGAGCATCAATTGCGTTTGCCCGTGGCGGACAAAATGATTGAGAACGTCGTGGGCGTGTTCGGTCTGCCGCTGGGCGTGGCCCTCAACTTTCTGATCAACGGCCGAGACTACGTCATCCCGCTGGTGGTCGAGGAACCCTCAATTGTGGCCGGTCTGTCAGGGGCCGCGCGCATGGCGCGACTCGGCGGCGGCTATCTGGCTTCCAGCACCGACCCGATCCTGATCGGTCAGGTGCAGACGGTGAACATCGATGACATCGATCGCGCCCGGGCCGATCTGCTCGCGCGGAAGGACGACATTCTGGCCCTGGCGAACAGCCTGCACCCGAAAATGCAGGCTCGCGGCGGCGGCGCGCTGGACATCGAGGTGCACCACCATCACGCGCCGGAAGACGGCCGCGAGATGCTGGTGCTGCACCTGCTGGTGGATACGCGCGATGCCATGGGCGCCAATCTGGTGAACACCATGTGCGAGGGCGTGGCCTCACTGGTCGAAACCATCACTGGGGGCAAGGTATTTCTGCGCATCCTCTCGAACCTGACCGACCGGGCGCTGTCCCGGGCCAGCGTGCGTATTCCGGTGCAGAACCTGGCCGGTAAAGGTTTTACCGGCGAGGAGGTGCGCGACGGCATCATCCTGGCCAACGATCTGGCGCTCGTCGATCCCTACCGGGCCGCGACCCACAACAAGGGCATCATGAACGGTGTGGATGCCGTGGCGCTGGCAACCGGCAACGATTGGCGCGCCATCGAGGCTGCGGCTCATGCCTACGCCGCGCGGTCTGGCCGCTACTGCGGGCTGACCCGCTGGTACCGCAACGAGGCGGGCGATCTGGTAGGCGAGATCGAATTGCCGATGAAAGTCGGCACTGTAGGCGGTTCGCTGGAGACCAACCCCAGCGTTCGCATTAATCACCGCCTGCTCGGCTCGCCCAGTGCGCCGGAACTGGCGGCCATCATGGCAACCGTAGGCCTGGCGCAGAACTTTGCGGCGCTGCGGGCGCTGTCAACGGATGGCATCCAGCAGAATCACATGACGCTGCACGCGCGCAGCGTCGCCAGTACCGCCAACGTGCCGGACGACCTGTTCGACGCGGTGGTCGAGGCGCTGATCGAGAGCGGCGAGATCAAGGTTTGGAAAGCCGAGGAAATCGTGGCGCGCCTGCGCCGAGCGCGCACGAGCGCAGCGCCGAGCGAGCGCAGCAGCGCTAGCGGCAAGGTGATTCTGCTTGGGGAGCACGCGGTGGTTTACGGGCGCCCGGCGATTGCCGTTCCGATTCCACTGGCGGTCGAGGCCGTGGTTCGCCCTGGCGGCGAAGGCGTGCACTTGGTCGTTCCGCGCTGGGGGCTCGAGCAGAAGCTGCGCAGTCCCGCGCAACAGGGGGTCAGCGGCATGCTGAACAACCTGCTCGCTGCGCTGGGCCTGACCGACGTGGACATGACCATCGAGGTGATTCCGCACGTGCCGCGCGCCATGGGGCTAGGCGGCTCGGCGGCGCTGGCGGTCGCTGTGATCAGGGCGCTGGATCGCACGTTCCGGCTTGGCCTCGATCATGCCGCCGTGAACGCGCACGCCTACGAATGCGAAAAATTCGCCCACGGAACACCTTCCGGCATCGACAATACCCTGGCGACCTACGGGGAGCCGCTGTTTTTTCAGCGCGCGGGCGAGCCAGTCATGTCGCCGCTCGAACTGGGCGCACCCCTGCCCCTGGTCATCGGCATCACCGGTAAGGAGAGCCTCACCGCGAACACGGTAGCGCGCGTGCGCAGCATCCGCGAGGCGCATCCGGCGCGCTACGACAGTCTGTTCGATCAGATCGGGATGCTGGTGCGCAGCGCGGTAAAGGCGCTGCGTTCGGGCGATCTCACCGAAGTCGGCGAGCTCATGAACCTGTGTCAGGGCTATCTGAACGCCCTGCAGGTGTCATCGCCTGAACTTGAAGCCCTGATCCACATCGCCCGCGCCAACGGCGCCATCGGCGCCAAGCTGACCGGCGGCGGCGGCGGCGGCTCGATCGTGACGCTGTGTCCGGATCGACAGGACGAGGTTCAGGCGGCGCTGGAACGAGCCGGATATCGGGCACTCAAGATCACCGTAGAACCCTCGACACCCGGTCAGCGCTGATTGCGCAGGGGTCTGGATCGCGTCAAGATCCAGGCATCCATCGGGGGGATTTGGTCATGGGAACGGAAGCTCGGGTCGTTGTACTGCCGCAAGCCACATCCAAGCTGCGCATCGAAGCGCTAACGCTGCCCGATCCAGGCCCCACCCAGGTTGTCGTCAAGTTGTTCGCATCCGGCGTGTGTCACTCGCAGCTGCACCAGATGCACCGGCCGCGAACTGCGCCCGTGATTCTGGGACACGAGGCCACCGGCAGCGTGTTGCAGGTGGGCAGTGCGGTGACGCATGTCGCACCCGGCGACACGGTGCTGGTCACCTGGGTACCGCGCAACGCCGCGGCCGCCACCCAGCCACCCGTACGGGCGACGCTGCAGGTGAGCGACGGCATCGCCCAGTCGGAGAACGTGTTCACCTGGGCGGACCACACCCTGGCCGACGAGCAGTACGTGGTGAAAGTCGATGCGGCAATTCCGCGCGACATCACCTCCATCATCGGCTGTGCGGTGATGACGGGTGCGGGGGCAGTCATCAACACCGCGGGCGTCAAGCCCGGTCAAAGCGTCGCAGTATTCGGCGTGGGCGGCGTCGGGCTGTCTGCCATTGTGGGCGCCAAGGTCGCGGGCGCGAATCCGATCATCGCTGTCGACCTGGATGACGCGAAGCTCGAGTTCGCGAAAGCGTTTGGCGCAACCCACGGCATCAATGCCGGCCGCGAAGACCCAGTGGCCGCCATTCACGCGCTGACCGCGCGGCCAGGGGCTTACACGATCCTGCACACCGAGGTCAGCGGTGTCGACTTCGCCTTCGACTGCATCGGCATTCGCAAGACCATGGAGCAAATCGTCCCCGCGTGCCGCACCGGCCACTTCGGTGCTCGCGATGGCGGCACTGCAGTACTTGTGGGCGTGCCCAGCACGAACGTCGAGCTGAACGCGATGGACGTGCTGCTGCAGGAGAAACACTTTATCGGCAGCCTGGGCGGCTCGTGCGCGCCCGATCGAGATTTCCCAACCTTCCTCGAATGGCAGCGTAAGGGCATTCTGAAGCTCGAGCAGCTGGTGACCCAGCGCTTCTCGATTGACGAGATCAATGAGGCCACCGCGGCGCTGGAAGCGGGCAAGATCAGCGGACGGGCGATCCTGGAATTCTGATCAAGCACGACACCTGCAGTGCGCTTCAGGGCAGGAATATAGCGCACGCGGTTGCCTGCGCACGTGCGCGGCATTACTCTGGACGGGACACTTGTTTGTTCTCGTGCGAACCGACGCCAGGGGCACCTCGATCGCGCTAAAGACGGTTTCGAAGACCGCAGTTTATCGGTTGCCGGCAAAATCTCGCTATCAGGGATGCTGGCGGCTAGTGTTTTGTTTTTTGTGTGATATCTTTTGCGCCCCGCTAACCAAGCCACCAAGAAGAGGCCCAAAATGAAGAAAGTAGCGTTTGCCATGCTCGCCACCCTCGCAATCGCCGGCTGCGCAACGGTCAAGCCGGAGCGCGTCGATGCCCTCGAGTCGCGCGTCAGCGCCCTTGAGAACCAGGTTGCAACGGCGACCTCGACCGCAAATCGCGCCAGCCAGGAAGCAACTGCCGCCCAGACCGCCGCTCAGCGCGCGCTGGACGCAGCCAACCAGGCTAACGAGCGCGTACAGCGCATCGCTGAAACCTGCTGCGCACGCAAGTAAGCAGTACTGAGGCTTAGCGGAGCGTTCAAGTCCCGGCGGCAGCACTCAAAGGTGCTGCCGTCAGGACCCTAACGGGCACTCCGCTGACGTCTTCCCGCGCCTTCCGGACTGCATCCCAGTCCACCGTCATACCGCGACCCGCCACTGCCTCGGCCACCTTCTGCTCGAGTTCGCCTGGCTTCGCCAATCCATAAATGTCTTCGTGCACTTCGACGAACAACTCGCCGTCACGCCAGCCCACTTTGTAAGGCTCACTCACGATGCGCACGGACTGGCCGTTGCGCGCCATCTCCGCGAGCGTCTCCACATGGCTGTTGTACATGCGAATACAGCCGAGGCTGGCGGTCTGACCGACCGCGAACGGCTGGTTGGTGCCGTGGATGAAGTAGCTTGGTATGCCGAGCACGATGGCCATGCTGCCCATCGGATTGTCAGGTCCCGGCGGCACCACCGCCGGCAATGGGTTCCCGCGCGCTGCGTGCTCCGCCCGCGCGGTCGGCCCGGGATGCCAACTGGGGTTGGGCACCGCTGCCCGGATCTTTGTGCTGACGATCGGTGTCGGAAAATCCAGCCGACCCAACCCAACCGGAAAGGTGACGACCATCTTGCCGCCGGGCGGATAGTAGTACAGACGAAACTCGGCGACGTTGATGACCACGCCATCCCGAGGTCCGGACGGCAGAATGTACTTCGTCGGCAGATCGATGACGGTGCCGTCGCCGGGCAACCAGGGGTCCACCTCCGGATTGGCGTCGACCATCTCGCGCCAACCGAGACCCGGCGCCTCCGCCACTGGGGCGAAGGGGTCCTCATAGCGGGTGCGCAGCGGAATCACGGCACCCACCACCTGAGTCTCGGCGCTGGCAATGGAATAGGCGGCCGCCTGGGCCAGCGGATAGGTCGAAGGCGACATCAGCAGCGGCAGCAGCCAGGCCGATGCCAGACGATTACGAATTGATTTTTTCATGGCGCGCATTGTCATCATTTTCCGGCTGAGTTCCAGTTGCTCGCGGGTTCGGAAGCGCTGGGGGTCAGGCCAACGGATGATTGTTGAAGGCAAACTCGGCCTCGAGCCAGCGTCCCACCTGAAACAGCCGCCCCTCATCACCACGCGCGCCGACCAACTGCACCGAGAGCGGCAAACGCTCTTGGCTTAGTCCGATCGGCAGCGACAGGGTCGGGTGACCGGAATAGTCAAAAGGCGCCGTGAACAGGGTTGCCGGCGCCCCCGCCACACCCGTGCCGGTTGCACCATCCTGCTCAAGCTGGCTCCGGGGCGGTGGCAGCCAAGGCATGTTCGGCATCAGCAGCACGTCCGCGCGCCCCATGAGCGCATCAAGATCGGCGCGGAACTCCTGGCGCAGGCGCTCCAGCGCGGTGTAGTCGTCTGGAGTAGCGCGCAGACCATACTCGATCAAGCCGGCCAAAACCGGGCCATAATCAGCCTTGCGCGACGGGTACCAGAGCGCATGCGCGCGGGCACATTCGACACCGCAGGTTAAGTTCCAGCCTCGGACCAGATCGAGCGTGGCCGGCGGCATGCGGGTCTCCACCAGCCGCGCGCCACCACGCGTCAGACGTTCACAGGCATCTCGAACTGCGCCTGCCACGGCTGCATCGACACCTGCGGTCACATACCCCCAATCGAAGCCGATTCGGACGCCGGCGAGCGGACGCTCGAGCCAGTCGGCGAAGTTGGGCACTGGATCCGGGAGCGTGGACGGATCGAGCAGATCTGGGCCGGCCATCACACCCAGCATCACCGCGGCATCTGCCACTGAGCGCGTCATGGGGCCGATGTGGTCCAGCGAGTCAGCAAGAGGAAAGGTACCGTGTCGACTGACGCGCCCGTAGGTCGGTTTCAGCCCGACGACGCCGCAGGCGGCCGATGGAAAACGGATGCTGCCGCCGGTGTCGGTGCCCAGCGCGGCGCAGGCCAGTCCGGCGGCAACCGCAACCCCGGATCCGGACGACGACACCCCGGTCCAACGGGTCGCATCCCATGGGTTGATCGGCGGATCGATATCGGGATGATGCGCGGCAAACGCCCCCTCTGTGAGCTGCGTCTTGCCCAGCACCACGGCGCCGGCGGCCAGCAGGCGCGCTACGGCGGTCGCCGTTTCAGAAGCGACCCGCGACGCCATCACCCGAGTACCGCTGGCGGTGACGGTGCCCTTGATATCCAGTAGATCCTTTACCGCAATCGGCACACCGTGCAGCGGGCCGCGCCATTCGCCCCGTTGGGCCTCTGCGTCCCGCAAGCGCGCCTGTTCCTGCGCCGCTAAGGAAAAGACGCGAGCGTAGCTATGCAGCTGCGGGTCAAGCGCCGCGATCCGGTCGAGCAGCGACGCAGTGACCGCCTCCGAACGCAGCGCGCCGGAACGGATACCTGCGGCGACGTCGGTCAGGGCGGTGTAGTGCAGCGCTGTCATTTGCGGTTCCGACCGTGATTGCAGAGTACGTCAACCAACCGGATCGAAGATCTTTCCGGGATTCAGGATGCCCTTGGGATCGAGGGCCCGCTTGACCGTGCGCATCAGCGCGATCTCGTTGGCGCTGCGACTGACATCCAGCCAAGGCTTCTTCTCGAGACCGACTCCGTGCTCGGCGGAGACAGAGCCGCCAATCGGACGCAGGGGTTCATAGACCGCGGCCTCGACGGCGTGCCGAACATCCGGCGTAGGTGTGCCGGCGCCGATGACGAAGTGCAGGTTGCCGTCGCCCATGTGCCCGAAGATGTAGCAGCGATGTCGATCGAACGATGCGTCGAGTCGGGCGGTCACGGCATTCACGTAGGACTCCATGTCGGGCACCGGCATGCTGACGTCAAACGACAGGGTCGGCCCGTCGCGGAAACACTGGGCGACGTCGTCGCGCATTGCCCAGAGCTGGCGCCGCTGCGTTTCGGACTGGGCGATCACCGCATCGACCACCAGCGCCTGCTCCAGAGCTTCGGCCAGGGCGTTCTCGACCAGTGCGGCCTCGCTGCCCATCGCCTCGACCAGCACGTAGAACGGAAACTGCTGCGGCAACGGTGGCTGGTTGGTGGCGGGGGCCGTGGTGACCAGGGTATAGAAGTTGTTCCACATCACCTCGAACGCAGACAGCGTGCCGCCCAGGGCGGCATCCATATGCTTCAGGAATCGCGCGAGCTTCGGAAACGCATCCACCGCCACGAACAGCGTCGAGAGGTGGCGGGGTTGCTCACGCAGCCGCAGGACGGCCCGGGTGACGATGCCGAGCGTACCTTCAGTGCCGATGAACAACTGCTTCAGGTCATAGCCGGCGTTGTTCTTGATCATGTGGTTCAGGCTGGACACCACGGTGCCGTCCGCCAATACGGCCTCCAGGCCCAGCACCATGTCGCGCGCCATGCCGTACCGGATGACCCGGTTGCCGCCAGCGTTGGTCGAAATGTTGCCGCCAATGGTCGCCGAGCCGCGCCCGCCCAGATCCAGCGGAAACAGCAGGCCATGGGCTTCCGCCTGCTCCTGAATGGTCTGCAGGATGACGCCGCTCTGCACGGTCATCGTGCGCCCCGCGGGGTCGACCGACTCGATCTGATTCATGCGCTCAAGCGACAGCGCCACGTCGTCCGGCGTCGTGTCGGCGCTGTGAACCAGCCCGGTGAGACCTCCGTGCGCTACCACGCGCTGGTCGTGCGCGTGACAGATGCGCAGCGCGATGCTGACGTCGTCGGTGCTGCGCGGCCGGATGATCGCCTTCGCCTGTACCGTGTCCCGACGCCAGATGCCCGCCTGTCGTTCATGCACCGCCGCACCGGTCAGGACGCTATCCGCACCCAGCGCCGCAATCAGTTCTGCCACCACGTCCATTGCATTCCTCCCGCCATCGGGTTCCCCCGTTACGCGCGTCGACCCAAAGGTGCGCGACCGGTACTGTGCCCGTGATTCGACTATAGTGGCGCTTCCCGCGAGCGCAGGAAAGTCGCTGGCTCACCTGCGCGGACCGCTGCACGGGCTACTCATGGCGCGGACGGACACCTCGGATGCAGTGGGCATTCCCACCACCGCGGGGTTTCGCCCGTGGTCGGGGCGCCCACCGGACATTCGTGATGACTGATCGCTACAAGACCGCGCGCGTGATTCTGTATCGGGACGATCGCTATCTGTTAGCCGTGCACCAGAGCTTTTGGCGCACCCGAGATAAGCGCTGGGGCTTACCCGGCGGGCAGATCGAGCGCGGCGAAGCGCCCGCCCAAGCAGCGCTGCGAGAGCTGCGCGAAGAGCTCTATGTGCGCGTATCGAACGTCCTGGAGGTGGGAGCCTTCAGCTACAAGTCCGCGCTGCATGCGGTGTTCGCGGCACCGTGGCATGAAGAAATCCGGGATTTCGACGACATGGAGCTGGATGAGATCGGCTGGTTCGACGAGGCGGCCATCCTGTCGCTGAAGCGCGAGCGCCGCCTGCATGCCGGCTGGGAACTGGAGGCCGTGCAGACCCTTCGACGATTGCTTGACGCCGCACGCGCACCAAGCTTCTGAGCGATTCAGAGGCGATAGGCCCGCACCGCGGTATCGTGAAACAGCCACTGTTTCTCCCGCGCGGAAGCATCTGCCACCAGCTTTTTAAACGCATTCCACAACACCGGATACGCGCAGCTCTGGCGGTCGACCGGGAAATTGCTCTCGAACATGCAGCGCTCGACGCCAAAGCAGTCGATTGCGTGCCGGTAGTAGCGGCCCGTAGCCGCCACGACCTCATCTGAGCTAGCCGGCCGCTCCCCTCGCTCAAACCCAAAGCCGTTGATCGGCATCACCAACCCGCCCAGTCTGGCGTACACGTTCGGA
>CAZVMA010000011.1:0-9430 GCA_964628545.1 uncultured Pseudomonadales bacterium
GACACCCTCTGGGGCGGCGACTCGATGCCGAGCAGGTTGATCAGGCCAGAAACCCCGTGGGCTGACGGACCGTCGATGCGGAAGTCGGCGGCGGTGGCGCCGGGTGGCGAGATCTTGGGTCGAATACCGGTATAGCCGGGCAGCAGTCGCTCGCGCTCGACCGCGGGAAAATAGCGCGATATCGCCGTGTGAAACGCATCGCGCGGCGCATCGTCGAAGCTGTAGTCGATCGTGTCGATCCACTCGACATCGGGGCCGAAGCGAACCTGACCCGCCAGATCAACGGTAACGTGCACACCAAGACCCGCTGCTTCCGCCACCGGGTAGACCAGGCGCGAAAATGGCGCCGGACCGGCGTAACCGTAGTAGCGACCGCGCGCGAACCAGCCGTTGGGCGCTTGCGTGTCCAGCTGGCGAGCCAGGATCGGCGCGGTAAGCCCAGCGGAATTCACCACCAGCCGGGCCGACAGCGCCATGGCTTCGGTCTCGACGCAAATGCCGGCACCGTCACGCGTCAGCCCCGACACCTCGGCATTCAGCACCACCAGCCCACCGGCTGCTTCCAGGTCGCCCTGCAGCGCCAGCATGTAGGCATGAGAATCTATAATGCCCGTGGTCGGCGAGTGGATGCCCGCAATCGCGGACACCGCCGGCTCCAGCGCGCTGACGGCGTCGCGATCGAGCCAGGCCAGATCGCCGGCACCGTTGCGCGCGGCATGCGCCTGATAGTCCCGCAGCGTGCCGAGCTGCTCGTCAGCGGTCGCCACGATGATCTTGCCGCAGCGGCGATGCGGCACGCCGCGCTCGGCGCAGTAGGCGTAGAGTCGCGCCTTACCCTCGACGCAGAGGCGCGCCTTCAGGCTGCCGGTGGGATAGTAGATCCCCGCATGAATGACTTCGGAATTGCGCGAACTGGTCTCGCTGCCGATCAGGCTGTGGCGTTCGAGCACCAGAACTTCGCGACCGCACAGCGCCAAGGCCCGCGCGCAGGCCAGGCCGACGACGCCGGCACCGATAACAACCACATCGACGGATTCGGTCACCGCGGCGGTCCCGCGTTCGGACCTGCATCACCCTGCTCGTCCACCAGGTCATACACCAGCTCGTCTTCCAGCTCGTCCTCCAGCCCGTCCTCCAGCCCGTCAAGGCGCTGACGCCAGTCCGGTTCGAGGGCTTGCAGTACAGCCTGGGTGCGGGCCGGCAGCTCGCGCATGAGCCACGCCCGCGTCGAGGCAGCCACGCGGGCCTCGAAATCCTGCGGGTCGCTGCCGGGGTCATCAAGGCTGACATGAAAGCGCACACCACAGACATGGGCCAACAGACGCTCCAGGCCCTGAACCCGGCTCTCGACCGCGAAGAAGCGGGCGCGCATGGCTGGATTCCGCGGCGGCGGCTGATACCAGTAACCGTAATCGGGCAGCGCGCGACGCGCAGCGCCAGCGATGCACCAATGAGCAAGCTCGTGCAGCGCGCTCTGGGCGAAGTCCTGTCGATAGTGGATCAGCGCCGGCGCACCTGGTCTGGCAGGTTCGTACAGCGGCTCGTCCGCGCCGCCCTGCAGGTGCGCGTGGTAGACGCGGCCGGCGTGCGCATTAAATCGCGCGGCGATCTCGTGATCCGCGAGGGATTGGCAGCGAACCGTCATCAATCGGCCACCGGCCATGCGGCCAGCCGCGCGTAGTAACGGGGCGAAAGATAGGCCTGCCCCGCCAGCAGATGCGCGAGGTAGGCCCGGGCAGGCCGCAGGCCGCGCGCGCGCACCGCTGGATTAGCAAAGTACGTCCACGCAGCCACGCGCCCGGACGCCGTCTCGACGGTCACCGCCTCACGACTGTAGTTGAACGGCGTATGCTCAAAACGATCCATCTTGCGGATCTCATCGACACCGGCCAGCCAGTACAACACCCCTTCCACGACGTCGCCCGGCGCCCGGTCGATATGGGCATGGCCCACCCCGATGTGATCCTTCGATTGCTTGCCGAAGCCCAGCGCGCAGTCGCGCAGGCGTGCGGCCTCGAGACGCAGCACCCGAAGGCCGCGCTCGGCCACCCGGGCAGGATTCATGTTGGATCCGTAAGCGAAGTAGGCGCTGATCACCGGAACAGGCGTCATCCCTTGCGGATCCAGAACTCGAACGTCGCCTCCAGCGCGTGCTCGGCCAGCAGATCGTGACCGAGGAACCGACAAAAGTCGCGAAAATCGCGCCCAGTGGAGGGGTCAGTGGCCCGAATTCGGATCACCTGACCGGGAGTCATCTGACGCACCCGATTGCGCAGCAGCATCAGCGGCTCTGGGCACAAGAGCCCGGTGGCGTCCAGCTCGCAGTCTGCGACCAAAGTGGGTTCGCTCACGTTCTCTCGACTCACGCCAGTGACTGGTCGTGGATGGTAGCGAAACGATAGGACCGGAACTACACGCGGCAGCTGCCACCGGTCACCCCACCTTGACTTGCCGGAACTCAGACTCAACACTCGATTGCGGTTGGGCCGACAACGCCCGGCCCCCTCTGCACCGCACGGAATCGCGCACGGGATCGAATCATGCTGCACCGACGCCGCCGAGGCCGAGCTTCTACCGCGCTGACGTATGCGCTCTGGCTGCTTGCCGCCCCGGGGTTCGGAGCTGCAGGCGATGACGCCAGCGAAGCTGCGGGATCGACTCCGGCCGCTGCCGAGGGCGAGCCGGTAGCCGCCGTCGAGCCGACGTCCGCGCCCGAGCCCGCGCCCCTGATTGCTGACGAACTCGATCTAGCCGAACGCCAAATCGAGGCGGGCGAAGCGGCGGCCGCACGAGACTGGCTGACCCGCCATATCGCCGTGCTGTCCGACGGCACGCACCGCTACGACGCGGTGTTGATTCGCCCGGTGACCCTCCTCGGCGACGCCTACATGCAGCTTGGACAGCCCGCGCAGGCGCTGGACCAGTACCAGTTGGCCACCCATCTCGAGCGCGTGAACTCGGGTTTGCACTCGCCGGAGCAGGTCGCGATCGTCTATCGAGAGGCCGCCGCCTACAAAGCGCTGGGGGCTCTTGAGGACGCCAATGATCGCGAGGAGTATGCGTTTCGCATCGTCACCGACGATGCCCAAGCGAACGACCCGGCGCTGATTCCGGCCATGCATCGTCTGGCAGACTGGTACCTGGAAACCGATAACCCGTATCCGGCACGCGCGCTGTATCAGCAGGCGGTCGGCATCCATGCCGCTCGCAGCGAGCTCGAAAGCGAGGTTGCCGTGCCCTCCCTTCGAGGTCTCGCGGCAACGTTCCGGGTCGAGCGGTTCCCAAGCGATTACCAGCGCCGGGAAGCGCCCGACGCAGAGCCGGGCTTTGCCCCGGCGATGCCCACCGCCATGAGTGCGGGCGGTTTTCCGGCGGGAGAACAGGCGCTGCAGCAGGTCGTGCGCATCCGTCAGCCGGCTGCCGAAAGTGAACCCCAGCCCTACTTCGAGGCGATTCTCGAGCTGGCAGACTGGTATACCTTGTTCGAAAAGCCGGCCCGGGCCAACGCACTGTACGCCCACGCATTCGAGGTGCTCGGCAAGATACCCAGCGCCGATGCCGCAGCCTTCTTTGCCGACCCACGCACGCTGTACCTCCCGGACCCGGGACAAAGCCGCGATCGCGCGGTGCGCGGCAAAGGCGAGGTGCTCGAGGGGCATGTCGAGGTGGGATACGCGGTCACGGAAGGTGGTTTCCCGCGCAATCTGGTCACGATCAGCTCGGAGCCGGAAGGACTGATGGACATGCGCGTTCGCCGCAGCCTGCGCGCCAGCCGCTTCCGACCCGCGCTCGTGGACGGCGTGCCGGTCGCGACCGCCAATCGCATCTATCGGCATACCTTCACGTACGAGGAAGCGCCCCCCGAGGAAGCGCCCCCCGAGGAAGCGTCTGACGACCGCAAGACGAAAACCGGCACCGGCCGCAGCACCAAGCGCGATGACGACAGCACCGATAACCAGAGCGGCGAGGACCCGCCGGGAGACCAGGATGATCAGTCCGATGCATGATCACCGCAGCGGCGTCACTCGCACATCCCGGCACCGCCCGCTGCCGACCCGACTGTGGCTCTGCGGCGCGCTGGTAGGTTTGCTCGCCGGCTGCGCCAGCATGCCGCAAACGGCACCCAGTTCACCGCCGTCGTCGCCCTCGATGCCGTCATCGTCCGGTTCGCCACCCAGCGGTTCGCCTCCCAGCGGCTCGCAGGCCCCGTCCGGTTCGTCGCAACCATCGCAACCGTCCGGCTCGCCCCCCGCGAGCGGCAGCACCTCGTCAGGCGGCTCGACATCCGCCGGCATGCCGCCCATGGGCAGCCCGCCCGCTGCCGGCGGCCAGGCCAACCGCGCGCCCGGAAGCCCCGGGCAACCTGCTTCGATGCCAGGCTCGGCAGGCTCGGAAGGAACCTCAGGCGTGCCGGGCGTTCCTGGTTTCCCACCGCCACCGAACCAGCGTGGCTCGGGCGAGGCCGACGGGGCGGAGACCACCGCTGGCACCGGGTCAGCGGGCGCTCCGCAAGCCGGCACGGAGGGTGCAGACGGCGCCGAAGCTGCCGGTACGGAGCAATCCGGCAGCAGCGGATCGGGTGACGCGCCGGAAGCGAGCGGCACGGGCAACGAAACCGCCGGGGCGGGCAGCGCAGGGACCGATGGCAACGCTGATGGCGCATCGACAACCGACGCTTCCGGGCCGGGCGATGATGGCTGGGTTACCAGCAACGAAATTCCTGGCGTTGGATCGGCCGGCACCGAGACCGGCGCGAAGTCCGGCGGCGGCGACACCGGCAGCGACACCGGCGACGGTGCCCTCGACGCCGCCCTGGAGGGGCTGGACGGCGAGATCATGGCCGAGCGCGGCGTCATCCGCGCCCGCTCGAACGAGACCGCGGACGGGACTGACGGCGCATCGGGGGCAGTGCCCGATGGTTCGGTCGGCGCTGGCGAGGATGGCGAGCCAGCCGGCGCTTCGGGCGGCGCTGCGCCGGGGCTACCCGCCGCCACCGGCGGCATGCCCGGCATGCCGGCGGGGACAGCCGGACGCGCGCCCTCCGGCACCGTCGCCGGCGGCTTCCCGTCCGCCCGCAGCAGCCCGCCGGGCGCACCCGCGGGCACCTCCGGCCCGGTACCAGATGACATCCCCATGGGCGCCCAGGACGATGACATCATCGCCAGGCAGCTGCGCGAAGCCGCCATGAAAGAAACCGACCCGGAACTGCGCGAAAAGCTATGGGCCGAATACCGACGCTACAAGGGCATGTGAGACGCTAAGCTTCGCGAAGGCAGTCAGGAAGCGCGCAGGGGCAAGCACATGGCCAAGACCGCCATCAAATCATCGCCGCCGCGGGCGCTGCCGGGGTTCCGGCCAGCGCTCGGCGCCTGCCGACGTCGGCATCGATGCCATTCAGAAGCGACCTGGTCGATCGCCCTGCTGTTGTCGATCGTGCTGTCGGTGTCCGGCTGCGTCACCAAGCAAGTGCGTACCGTCGACATGACACCGCCAACCCAGTCGACCACCGTCACCGATGAGGCGCTGCTGCTGGATGTGGGCGTCGCCGTGTTCGACGCCAACGTCCCCGAGGACTACGACGCGCAGGTCGAAAACATGATCCAACCGGAGATCCGCCGCGCCGAGGCTAACTATTTCCCCTATTTCGCCAAGAATTTGCTGCAGAGTACGGGCAACTGGGGCGCCGTGCGCGTCGTACCGGTGCCTACTCACGCGGTCGACGTGATCGTCAACGGGAAGATCCTGCACTCCACCGGCGAGCGCATGGAGGCCGAGATCAGCGTCACCGACGCTACCGGCCGACGCTGGTTCACCCGAACCTACAAGTCACTGGCCAGCAAATACGCCTACGATCCGGCCGTCCCCGCAACCGTGGACCCGTTCCAGTCGGTGTACAAGTCGCTCGCAAACGACATGCTTGCGTTTCGCGAAACGCTGACGGCAGCGCAGATACTGGAGATTCGGCGCGTCGCGGAAATGCAGTTCGCGCGTGATTTTGCCCCGGACGCGTTTGGCGACTACCTGACCCAGAACGAGACTGGCGACCTGCGCGTGGTGCGACTGCCCGCCGAGAACGACCCCATGATCGCCCGGGTCCGCAAAGTGCGGGACCGCGAATACCTGTTCATCGACACGCTGGACGAGTATTACGAAAGCTACCAGCGCGACATGTTCTCGACCTATCAGAACTGGCGCAAAGCGAGCTATGACGAAGCGATCGCCTACGAAGAATTGCGCGCCCAGTCTCGTGCGCAGGCCATCGGCGGCACGGTCGCCATGGTGGGTGGCGTAGCCGCGATGGTTGAAAGCGACGAACCGGAAGTCGATATCGGCGGCATCGTGGCCGTCATGGGCGGCGCGGTGACGCTGAAAAGCGCGCTCGACAAACGGGCCGAAGCCGCCATGCACGCCGAAGCTCTTGAAGAAATCGGCGCATCGGCCGAAACCGAGCTCATGCCGCAGACCATCGATCTGGAAAATCAGGTTGTGCGCCTGAAGGGAACCGTAGACGAGCAGTACGGACAGCTGCGGGCGCTGCTGCGCGAGCTGTATTTCAAGGACCTCGAGCTACCCGTACCGCCGCTGGCCGACGCTCTTGAAGCGGTGAGCGACAGCCCCGACCATCCGCAAGAATGACCGACGAATTCCGATCCATACGGCCAAAGCAGGTCGCGCTGACGCGTTCGTCGGCTACCCACGCAACCGCGCCCGGGGATACCGAATCGAGTCACCGCGGCCGCTTCACGCGCGTGATGGTGCTTTCGGCGGTCGGCGCGTTAATGGTCATCACGTTCGTGATCGCCCCCCGCCTCGTTTCGAGCCCCGACACCAGCGCCCAGACCCGCAGCAGCCAAGCCGTAAATCCTGCCGTAAATCCCGCCGAGTTGCCATCAGCTGCGCAAGCCGCACCCGGCTCATCAGCAAGCCCACCGCCCAACCCGTCTGCAAGCCCGGGCGCGACACCCTACGCGGATCAGGCGCGGGAACGGGCCCGCGAGGCGGCACAGACCGCGCTCAGTCGCTTCGTCGAGCTTGAGCTTCGGATTCAGGCGGAGATGCAAACCGAACCCTGGGGCAGCGCGCGTCTCACCGAGGCCAAGACGCTGGCGGCCGCCGGTGACGAAGCCTTCACCCGCAATGTCTTCGTCGATGCCGCTACCGCTTACAGCGCGGGCGCCGACGTGCTGGACGCCCTGTTGCGAGAGGGTCAATCAATCCTGGCCGATGGCATCGCTCGCGGAGAAGCAGCCCTGACGGCACGCGATGCAGGCGCCGCCCGCACGGCGTTCGAATCAGCCGCCAGCGTTGCACCCGCCGATCCCCGCGTAGTCGCCGGACTGACGCGATCGGCGAGCCTGCCCGAGGTCAATGCGCGCCTGCGCAGCGCGCGCAATCACGAGCTCGCGGGCAGCTGGGACGCGGCGCTTGCTGATCTCGATGCCGTGAGCGCGCTGGACCCCGCCACAGAGGGTCTCGCGGCATTCCGCGACCGCATCGTTGCGGCCGCCGGCGACGCGCAACTGCAGGTGACGCTGTCGCAGGCCTTCGCCCATCTGGAAGCCGGCGCTGATGCTGCTGCCCGATCCGCATTCGAGGCAGCCTTGCGCATCGATCCCGACAATACCGCGGCGCGGGGCGGCCTGGAGGCGCTCTCCCGCAACGCCGAGGTGCGTCGGCTGGCGCGGCTGGAAGCCGATGCAGCCGCCGCGCTGGCGGCAGAGGACTGGGATCGCGCCGACCAGCTGTATGGCAAAGCACTGGCAATCGACGCCAATGTGCAGTTCGCGGTGTCCGGCAGGGTCGAAGCGCGTGCGCAACGCAGGGCGGAAGCGGCGCTTGACCAGGTCCTGAAAGACCCCGACCGGCTGTCATCGCCCACGACCTATCGGGAAGCGGAAGACGCACTGGCGAGCGCCGCAGCCATGCCGCGCCGCGGACCACGACTGGAATCTCGCATAGCAGCCGTGCGCCAGACCCTCAAGGATTACGCCCAGCCCGTTCAAGTGACGCTGCGCTCCGATAACGCCACCCGGGTAACGGTATCGACCGTGGGCGAACTGGGTACGTTTGCGGAAAAGCAGCTTGAGCTGCGGCCCGGCGCATACACCGTGATCGGCAGCCAGGATGGCTGTCGGGATGTGCGAACCCGGATTCTGGTGCGGCCGGCTATGGCGCCGGTCGAGATCCGCTGCGGCGAGCGGCTGTGAACAGTGACCGCCCCACGCCTCCGCGCGCGCGCGAGCAGGCCCCGGAGTCCGCGAAGGCCAGAGAGGTCGCCGACGCCGCGATCCGACCGGTGGCCTATACGCCTCCGCCAGCGAATAGGGTCGAGCGCAGGCAGGGGCTGGTGACGCGCATCATCGTCGGCGCAGTCGCGCTGCTGCTGCTCGCCGTGTTCGGGTTCCTGTTCACCGCCAGCAGCGTCCGCATCAGCACCGATCCCGACGGCGCCGAGCTCGAACTCGACGGCGGCTTTGCCGTGCCCGTGGGCGACGCCTGGCTGCTGCGGCCCGGCACCTGGACGGTCACGGCAATCGCAGGCGGCTACGAGCCTCTCACCCAGTCCATCGACGTGACGGATGCCACCAACCAGCGTCATGTGCTGACGCTTACGCCATTGCCCGGCCAGGTGCTGTTCGTCTCCGAACCGCCCGGCGCCGACGTGTACGTGAACGATCAGGTGCTCGGCAAGACACCGCTCGGGCCCGTGAGCCAGCCCGCCGGGCCGATCACGGTGACCTACGAACTGCCGCGCTACGAGCCGCTGGTCATCAAGGCGGACGTCACCGGCCGGGAGCTCGAGCAAACCCTGTCCGGTGCGCTGCTGCCGAACTGGGGCGACGTCAGCATCGACAGCACCCCGCCTGGCGCTGAAATCATTGTCGATGATGAGCCAACCGGCCAGGTGACACCTGCGGTGGTTCCGATCATGGCCGGCGAACACGAGCTGCGGGTCAGCGCTCCCGGCTATCGCCCCTACCAGCAGCGACTGCTGATCGAGGCCCGAACACCCGTGACGCTGCCGGCGATCACGCTGACGCGTGCTGACGGGCTGTTGCGTATTCGCACCACACCCGCTGGCGCCGGCATCACCCTGAACGGTCAGTATCAGGGGCAGTCGCCGCTGGATGTGGCGGTGGCCTCCGGTACCGATTACCGCATCCAGGCGTTCAGCGCGGGCTACACGGCCGCGTCAACCCAGGTGCGGTTGGCCTCGGGCGACGAGCGCTCGGTGAATCTGGCGCTCGGACGCACAACAGGCAAACTGGTGGTGATCGCCGAGCCGCCGGAGGCCGAGCTGCTGATCGGCGGCAAAGCGATGGGCCGCGCCAATCAAACGCTCTCCCTTCCGACCGGTCGACAGACGATCGAGGTCAGGGCGCCGGGTTACGCAGCCTATACCGCAACCATCAATCCGCGGCAGGGCGTC
>CAZVMA010000011.1:9440-17686 GCA_964628545.1 uncultured Pseudomonadales bacterium
CCCAGGAGGTGCGGGTGCGGCTGCTCACCGTCGACGCAGCCCGGCTGGCCGCGCTGCAGCCGCGCATCACGAGCCCGGACGGCAGCGCTCTGGTGCTGCTGAAACCCGACGCATTCACCATGGGTGCGTCGCGCCGGCAACCCGGTCGCCGAGCAAATGAAACCCAGCGCGAAGTGGCGATGCAGCGCTTCTTCTATCTCGGCACCCGGGAGGTCACTAACGCGGCATATCGTCAGTTCGTCCGCGATCACGATTCCGGCACCTTCCAGGACACGCCGCTGAACGAGGCCGATCAACCCGTGGTCGGCGTCAGCTGGCAGGACGCCGCGCTCTATTGCAACTGGCTGTCGGCGAAGAGCAAGCTGCCCCCGTTCTACGTGGTGCAGGGCGGCAAGGTGACCGGAATCAATGCGGGCGCTACGGGTTATCGACTGCCGACCGAGGCCGAGTGGGAATGGGCGCTGCGGCAGCTGCCGGAGCAGCCGGAGGGAGAGCTGCGCTTTCCCTGGGGCCAGAACCTGCCGCCCCCGGATCGACACGGCAATTATGCGGATCGCTCGGCCGCCAACGTCGTGGGGCGCATCATCTTCGGCTACAACGACAACTACATCACGTCGGCGCCGGTGGGCACGTACCGCCCGAACGCGCTCGGCGTGCATGATCTCTCCGGCAACGTGGCCGAGTGGGTCAACGACTTTCATGAGATTCCAGCGCCAACTGCGGTGACCGATCCACTCGGGCCCGCAGAGGGCAAGTTTCACGTGATCCGGGGCTCCAGCTGGATGCACGGGACCGTCACCGAGCTCCGAATTGCCTTTCGCGATTACGGTAACGACGGGCGTCAGGATGTCGGTTTTCGCATCGCCCGCTTTGCGGAGCCGCGCTGATGCGCGGCGGTGAACCGGCGGCACGGCGCGCACCAGGGCGCGCGCTGGCGCTGTTCATTGCAACCCTGTCGCTGACGACCCTCGGCGGGCCGATCGACGCGGCCGAGACCGCAGCCACAAATGAACCTCGGGCCGCCGCGCCTGCAACCAATCCCGAAACCACGCCCTCGGCGTCGGATCAAGTCAGCAGCGTCGGAACAGCTGCAGCCGGGACTGACGAGCCTGCGCCCACGGGGGTCGATGCAGGTGCCAAAGCAGAGCCCAAGGGCGACGACGTATTCACGCCCACCGAGTCGATCTCGGAGGACTTTACGGTGTCATTCCCGGTGGATATCTGAACAACCGGCCGTCCGGAGCGTTAACGCAGGATCACCCAGGCAAGTATGAAACGACAGCTTCAGTTCGAGTTTCTGTATCAGGTTACCGCCCTCGCCCTGTCGGTTGCGCTGGTACATCTGGTGTACATCACCCTAATCCGGCCGGAGGCAGACGCGTTTGCCGCGGCCACCGCAGAACGAATCGCCGCCGGCGACACGACGGCACAGCCGCAATCGATCTACGTCATCATGAAGGATTACGAGCAGGAATCGTGCTTCATGCTGATGTTCTGGGCGATGGCCATCATGGGCCTGAAGGCCAGACAATCGCTGGACGAGCGGCGACTGCTCGAGCAGGAAATCGTGCCCATCAGCGAGGGTACCAGCATCCTGCCCGAAGACACCCGGGAATACGTGCGCTCGCTCGAAGCGCTGCCCGGCGAAGACGCGAATCGCCTGCTGCCGCGTGCACTGGTTACCGCGCTGGCCCGCTTTGCCGCCACGCGCAACATCCAGGATGTCTCAGATGCGGTGCGGAACGTCTGCGAGCGGGAATCCGATCGGCTGGACAGCGAGCTGTCCATGGTTCGCTACATTTCCTGGGCCATCCCGTCGATCGGCTTTATCGGCACCGTACGCGGTATCGGCGACGCACTCAGCCAGGCCTACAAAGCGGTCGAGGGCGACATCGCCGGCGTCACCGCAAGCCTTGGCGTCGCCTTCAACTCGACCTTTGTGGCGCTGGTGCTCAGCATCGTGCTGATGTTTCTGATGCACCAGCTGCAGCTGCTGCAGGAACGGCTGGTGCTTGATGTGCAGAACTACGCCGATCGACGCCTGATCCGGCACCTGCAGGTGCGTGACGCATGAGCACCATTCTGGAACTGAATGATGCCGCCCTGACCGTGCATCAGGGCCAAACCATCGCCTACCGCGCGCCCGCAATCGCGCTGGTCGAGGATCGATCCGTGGTGTTTGGCGAGGCGGCCATGCGCCGCGCGCGCATCCAGCCAAGGCAGAGCAACCCCAACTATCTGGGGCGGCTCAGTGCCGATCCGCTGCCGCTCGCGAGCCGCATCGCCCGCAATCACGCTGATCTGGTGTATCTGCACCTCAAGGACATTGCGCCGCTGGCAAGCGGCGAGGTGCTGATCGCCGCGCCCGGCGTTTACAGCGCCGACCAGCTGGGCGTGCTGCTCGGCATCCTCCAGGAAACCGGCATCAGCGTGCACGGCTTTGTGGACAGCGCCGTCGCGGCAGCGGCCCTGCATCCTCTGAACGGCCCCGTGTGGCATCTGGACGTGCTGCTGCAGCGGGCGGTGTTGACCCGGCTGGAGGTGACCGAGACGGTGGCGCGCGCTGAGGTGCTCGAGGTGCCGGAATGCGGGCTCCTGCGCCTGCTCGACACTTGGGCCAATGCGGTTGCGGGCGATTTCATTCGCGAAACCCGCTTTGATCCGCTGCACGCGGCGCCGGCCGAACAACAGCTCTATGACCAGGTGTTCGCGGCGATCGAGACGGTGTCGCCCACGCTGGATACGCTGCCGTTCGAGATCGCGCAATCTGGCCAGACTCGCCGAATCGAGCTCAAGCGCTCGGATCTCGAAACCCGCGGCGCGCAGCGTTTTCAGACCCTGGTCGAGCGCCTGCCCCGCGGCATCGATCTTCTACTGTCGCCCCAGGCCCAGCGCCTACCCGGACTCGTCGCCGCCTGCGCACGCATGCGCATCAATCCGGTGGCGCTGGCGGAGAATGCCCTGCCGCGCGGCTGCGCAGCGCATCTGGCGTTCATCACTGCCGGCACCGAGCTGCGCCTGGTAACCGAATTGCCGGCCCAGCGCGCAGCATCTGCGGCTGCTGCGGCAACCCAAACCGCAGAACCCCCAGCCGCACCGACCGTCGCCAACCCGGACAGCCACAGGCCCACTCATCTGTTGCTGAACCACCGGGCACTGCCGCTCGCTCATCCGGACTGCCCGGTGCAGGTGCTGCAACACGGTCCGATCACGCTGCTGCGCCCCGGCTCCGGCGTCACGCTGAACGGCGCCCCGGTGGCGCGCGACACGTCGATCGAGCCCGGTGACGTGATCGGTCATCCGACCGGGCAGGCGCTGGTCATCGCGGTCGAGCCCTGACGTCGTGGCGCGTCGCCGCAGCTTTTCCATCTTTTCGCTGTCGTTTCTGGACGTGATGTCGTGCGGGTTCGGGGCGGTCGTGCTGATCTTTCTGGTGCTTGATCACACCACCAAGGAGGCGGCCAAGCGCGTAAACGTGGACCGCCTGGCGGAAGTCCGGCTGCTCGACTACCAGGTGCAGCAGGGCGAGCGCGACCTGTTCGAGCTGCTTGAGCGCGTGCAGGCGATCAACGCCCGCCTGGACGACGCGGACCAGAAACTGGCGAGCACACGCACGGCGCTTGAGCGACGCCGCGAGGACTTCTCCGACATGGAGGAGCAGACCATCGCCCAGCGCGAGAACGAGGCGCGTCTGAAGAGCGACCTCGAGACGACCGAGCGGGAAATCGAGCGCCTGCGGGCAATGGAAGACGCCAACGACGGCGGTCGCATTCGCAGCGTCAAGGGCGAAGGCGATCGGCAGTACCTGACCGGCATGAAGGTGGGCGGCAAGCACGTGTTCATCGCTGTGGACAGCTCCGCCAGCATGCTGGACGAGACCATCGTCAACGTCATCCGCCGCCGCAACATGCCCGACGACCGCAAGCGCGCGGCACCGAAATGGCAGCGCGCGATCCGCACGGCCGAGTGGATCGCGGCCCAGCTGCCGCTGGACGCGAACTTCCAGCTCTACACCTTCAACACCACCGCCAACGCCCTGTTGCCCGGCCAGGCCGGGCAATGGGTGCCGCTTGGCGAGGGGCGCGAACTGGATACAGCGATGAGCGCCCTGCGGGCGACCATACCGGACGGCGGCAGCAGCCTGACCAATCTGGTCACCGCGATCCGCGGCATGAATCCGCCGCCGGACAACGTCTATCTGATCGTCGATTCGCTGCCGACCCAGGGCGAGAGCGCACCCCGCGGAGCAACGGTTGACGGGCGTACGCGCCTGCGCCTGTTCGGCGACGCGATTCGGGTCGTGCCGGCCCAGGTGCCGGTCAACGTCATCCTGTTTCCGATGGAAGGCGACCCCATGGCCGCGGCGGCCTACTGGAATCTGGCCAGGACTTCCGGCGGTTCATTCATTTCGCCGTCGCGGGATTGGCCGTGAGCCGCCGCACCCGTCGCGGCGTGGAAGAGTTCGGGATGTCCTTTCTCGACGTGATCTGCTGCGGTTTCGGCGCCGTGATCCTGTTGCTGATGATCACCAAGACCGTTGCGCCGCAGCGGCTGGAAGACAGCCAGCGCGATCTGGACGCCACGATCGCCGCGCGCGAGCAGACTCTGTACGAGATTCGCGGACAGATCCGGGAAGTCACGCGCCAACTCGAGGACGCAAGCGGTCAGCTGGATATGCGCCTGACCCAACTGGCAGCGCTGGAGCGCGAGCTGTCGCGCATCCTGGGCGCGTTTGCCACCACGTCGGAGGTGCGCGAGGAAAGCCTCACCGCGACACAGCAGCTGGCGGCGGCCCGGCAAACCCTGACGGACGAAATGCAGCGCCTGCTCGGCGCCGACTTCCGCCGCGATACCGGTCTGGTCGGCGGCATCGAAGTCGACAGCGAGTACATCATCTTCGTCATCGACACGTCGGGCAGCATGTTCAACGTGGCCTGGCCCGTGGTCCTGCGCAAAGTGGATGAAACGCTCGCCATCTATCCGCGAGTCAAAGGCATCCAGGTGATGAGCGACGAAGGCGAATTCATGTTCTCGCAGTTCCGAGGCGAGTGGATTCCGGACACGCCCGCGCGCCGCAAGGCCATCTCCGAACGCCTGCGCTCGTGGAACGTGTTCAGCAATTCGAGCCCCGTCGAGGGCATCGAGGCGGCGATCCGGATCTTTCACGACCCGAACAAGCAGGTCAGCATCTATGTCTTCGGCGACGACTTCACCGGCGACACCATTGCCTCGGTGATCGCGGAGGTCGATCGCCTGAACGCCGCGGACGCGAGCGGACGCCGCCGCATGCGCATCCACGCGGTCGGTTTCCCGGTTTACCTCGACCGACCCTCAGAGCGCGTGTACCGGTTCGCGGCCTTGATGCGCGAGCTCGCCTACCGCAACAACGGTACTTTTGTCGGACTCTCGGAATTGCAGTAGGCTCTGATCACGCAGCGCGGGAGACTCGAACACGTGCACGGCCGCTTCGCCCGAAAACACCCGGAAAGCACTGGATTGCGCGGCATCGCCACGCGCGCCTGGTGCCGCGGCCTGCTGCATGGCCTCGTGGTCCTGACGCTGAGCGGCTGCGGCGCCACCCGGGTCAGCGTCCCGGAGACGTTTCCGGTGCCGCTGGTCGAGAAGCTGCCGCTTTCGGTAGGCGCACGGCTTGATGAGGCTCTGGTCACCTACCGGCACGTAGAGCAGCCCGAAGTCGGCGGGGCCTGGGAGATCGAGGTGGGCAGCGCCCAACCCGCACTGTTCAACAATCTTTTGACCGGACTGTTTACGCGTGGTGGCTTGGTGGCCGGCGCCGGGACCGGGACCGGGACCGACACCACCTCGCCGCTGTCCGTCGCGGACCTTGATGCCGTGCTCGTGCCCAGCATCGAGGAGCTGCAGTTCTCTACACCCGACGTGACCAAAACCGACTTTTACGAAGTTTGGATTCGCTACCGGATGCGTCTGTATGGACCGGACGACACGTTGATCGCCGATTGGGCGCTGACCGCCTACGGTCAGTCCAACGCGCGCAACTACAACATGCAGGGCGACGGCCCGGCGCTGCAGGCGGCCGCCCTTGCCGCCTGCAGAGACGCCATGACGTTTTTCATCGTGCAGTTCCAAACCATACCCGCCGTTGAAGTGTGGCTTTCGGCAAAGGGCGCAGCGAAAGGCGCGGCCAACCCGCCGCCCGCGCGGACGACCGGCGGCCTCGCAACTCCGACTGGACGGTCGACAACATGACGCTGCACGCGCTGCCGGTGCATGCGCTGCTCCTGGCCGGCGCCACGCTGCTCCTGTCTGGCTGCGTCACCAACACTGTGCAGCAGGTGCGAGAGGCCAACACCCAGCTCTCGGCCGGTGATTCCGTAGTCGTCCTCGGCCGACGCTCGCGGCCGACCGCAAACGAAACCGAGCTCGACTTTGTCTCCTGCGTCGGTGACAACCTGGGCGAAGGAGACACCGGAATCCGCACCATTCCGGAACAGGAATTCCTGGATGCGCTGTTTCCCTGGTTCGAACCGCGCACTGCGCCGGTCAACAGCAGCGATCTGCCGAAGCTGATCCAGCAACCATCGCTGGCGGCGCGGCTGTCGGAGATCGGTCTGCGCTACCTCGTCTGGATCGACGGCTCGACCCAGCGCACCGAGCAAACCGGGTCGTTGTCCTGCAGCATGACGCCCGGAGGCGGGGGCTGTTTCGGTTTCCTGAGCTGGGAAAACGATTCGTCCTACGAAGCCACGGTCTGGGATGTGGAAAGCGGCAAGTCGGTCGGTCGGGTAAGCTCGGACGCCGTGGGCACCAGCTACATGCCAGCGGTCATTCTGCCGGTACCGATCATCGCCCCTGTTCGCTCGGCTGCGTGCGACACCATGAGCGAGCAGCTCAAGAGCTTTCTTCAGGGCGGGGCCTGACGAACGCGCGGCAAACCGCAAGTTGGCAGCCGCATCATTCCAGGGGCTGCGTCGATCTGCGGGCTGCGTCAATCCGTCGACTGGGTCAATCCGTGGACGGTGCCTTGGGCGGACCGGGCCGAATGTCCACCACCTCGCCGGCGAAATATTCAGGCTCGACCGCGTACCACTCCTGCAACTCAACGGCATGCTTGCGCCGCACCCGATCGCAGAATTCGTAGAAGGTCGGGCGACCCGGGTCGGTCACCACAATCCGCTGCACGCCGGCCTCGAACGCCTTGCCGACCAGACGATTCAGGCCCGTTACCAGGCTGTCCCAAAAGCAGATATCCGACCCGACGATCACGTCGAATGCGGCAAGCTGCTCGGGTCTTAAGCGCTCGAGTCGGCCGGTTAGATGCGTGATTTCCACATTGTTCAGCGCCGCGAGCACGTCCAGAAACGGGAACACGTCACGGTCGACGTCCAGTCCAGTCACCGCGGCCTTGAAGCGGCTGGCGCAGAACACCGACCCCGGCCCCCAGCCGCAGCCGATCTCCAGCACCCGCGTCTTGCGCGGCAAGGGTTCGTGGCTCAGATAGTCCATCAGCAGAAAGCTGGAGCTCCAGGTCTTGTGTCCGTGCACCGACGGCTGATAGGCCTTGCGCAGACGCCGGATCAACCGATGCCGGGTCTCCAGCAGATAGATGCCGTACGCTTTGTAGACGTTGGGCTCGGGCAGTCGTTCAAGCTTGGGCATGCGCATCCCCGATGGTTGTCGCCATCTTATCTGCTGCCCCGCGGACCGTCAGCCGCGCGTAATACCCGACTAAATTACTCTGGTATTGCCGAAGGCGCGTGGCTAGAATCGCGACCCGCTGAAACCACGGGACGCCGCACATGAGCGAAACGACCGTCGATGCGCTGGTCCAGCGCGAATACACCGCCGGCTTCGTCACCGATATCGAATCCGAGACCCTGCCGCCGGGCCTCGACGTCGACGTAGTGCGCTACATCTCGGGACGCAAGGGCGAGCCCGAGTGGTTGACCGATTGGCGACTGGACGCGTTTCGCCGCTGGTCCGGCATGCGGGCGCCTAATTGGGCGCACGTCGATTTCCCGCCGGTCGACTTCAATGCCATCTCCTATTGGTCTGCACCCAAGACCCAGAAGGATGGCCCGCGTTCGCTGGACGAGGTAGACCCGGAGCTGCTGCGCACCTACGAGCGTCTGGGCATTCCGCTGCATGAGCAGGCGCTGCTTGCCGGCGTCGTGTCGGACCCGACCGCGGCAGTGACCGAACCAAGCGCGGCCGGCGCAGACGCAGGCGATGCAGATCGCGACACGGGATTGGACGATGCCCCGGTT
>CAZVMA010000011.1:17696-17969 GCA_964628545.1 uncultured Pseudomonadales bacterium
TTCGACAGCGTCTCCATCGCTCCGACGTTCAAGGACAAACTGGCGGAAGCCGGCGTGATCTTCTGCCCGATCTCGGAGGCCGTGCACAGCCACCCGGAGCTGGTGCGCCGCTACCTCGGCAGCGTGGTGCCGGTCAGCGATAATTTCTACGCCGCCTTGAACTCGGCGGTGTTCAGCGATGGTTCCTTCGTTTACGTGCCTCCGGGCGTTCGCTGCCCGATGGAGCTCTCGACCTATGTCCGCATCAACGCTCGCAACACCGGCCAATTCGAA
>CAZVMA010000012.1:0-17914 GCA_964628545.1 uncultured Pseudomonadales bacterium
GTAAAACGGATGAAGAAGCCATGGACATGATGCGCCAGCGGCTTGAACGGGCCTTAAACCATGCCAGGGAATCCGTAAACCAATTGCGAGATTACCGGATGTTTTGAAATTTAAGTTTGGTAACCCCGCCTGTTGAAGCGGTAATTAATTAACTTCAGTATGAAATCCGTACCCTCTTCGTCACATGTTTGAAAGTTATAAAATTCACCGCGATCAGCTGAAGCCATCGAGATATAGGATGTAAGAAATCTGAGTTCTCATTTTTGTTGAGAGGGGATTGACAACCATAAATTAGAATATTTATTCTAATTTCTAGAGCGTGTATCGACATCTATCTGATTCTAATGTCCCGGTCAGTTCAATTTGAAGGGGGCCTTCGCATGTTGAAATTCTCGTGCCTTAACGTCAATAGTATATTGGTTTTTCGGTTTGCCGCGTTATGCATTACTGTGGCAATGCTGATTTGTAATTCAAACCCGCTTCATGCTGTAGATCTTGTTGTTTATCCATTCAATAACAATACTGATGGTAATAATGGGTTTAATTACAGTACGCTGGATTCAACGCTGATTACCGGGGCGAGTGTTTTTAAAGGGTCAGGTTTAAATATGTTTCAAGTCAGTACTGACAGCTGGAGTGGAACAACGCAAGTGCTGAAAACAGGCCCCGATAGTGATGTTCTGAATGCCAACGAAACTACTGCATTTGTTAATAATTGGTTTTTTACCATTAAGATCGATCCTAAGACAGCAATAGACATTGATTCAATTTCAGCCGACTGGAGTCGTGGTGGCACAGGTGCGTCCAGAGGCTGGTTTATCAGGTCAGACATAGACAATTTCCAAAGCAATCTTTACTTAAATACGACACCGGCTGGTACGCCAACTGGTTTGGCCCCGGTAACAATTAACCTGAATGGATTTAAATCGATATCCAATTCAATCTCATTCCGATTTTACATTTTTACTGATGCACGACTTCGATATATGGATTTTCAGAATATAAAATTTACGGGAAGTGCTTCCGTAGTGCCCGAGCCCGGCAATTTGGTTTATTCGGTTGTTGCGACTGCCTTTTTAATAATTCTTCGGTATTTTCAGCGTTATTATCAATTGAATCGGTTAACAAATCTGTCATAAGTAATTTCAATTTAATTGTCCTCGTTTAAGATATGTCAAAATATTCAGTCATCATTCGGCTGATTTCAACGATCAGTTTTGCTTCACTGCAAGATCTGCCTGTCACTTCAGCAGGTTGGAACATGATCTGCTGAACAAGCATCGCTATAAGAAATCGAAATGCGAAATCTGCCGCAATTTCGGGATCAGGGTGATTAATTTCAGACTCAAATTTTTTCATCACTCGCTTGAATTTACCAGCCGCCGCCGCATTAGCTAAAACCCCTCGCTCTTTTAATTTTGAATCATCTGCCTTGAAAAGCATAAAAAAAGTAATTGAGTTTCTGTTATCCTGCATTAATTGATAATAGCCTTTAATAATGACTATGATTGCTTCCCGAATAGTTCGTCTTGACGCGGCTTTCTCTGAAATCGATTCGATGAATTGATCCATCCGCTGAATAAAACGCTCATGCATCGCAAACAGCAATCCATCGCGATTCACAAACCGGGAGTAAAATGAACCAACAGAAGTTCCTGCCATTGTTGTTACAGCCTCAACTGTAAGTCCATCCGGACCTGAGGTTGCAAATATTTGTTCGGCAGAGTCAAGCATCCGGTTCGTTGAGGCAATGCTTCGCGATTGCTTTGGTCTCTTTGTCGTCAATTTGATAATGGCATCTGAATCTGGCATATCTATTTGTCAGTACTAAAATCAATATAGCACATTCATGTTGCAATTGGTTTAGCTATTTTGCAACTGCTTCATGCACCGGCTCGTCAAATCTAAACAGGATTTTATTCTTATAATCTAAATTTAATTCACATCTAAGCCCGGCGAATATACCAGTATTTCGGTCTTTTTTACTGGATTTCAGCCCGGCAACACGGCATGATATTGCTTAACCCAAAGTCAAAATCAATCCTCACCCTGATTCACACAGGAATTAGCTATGGAAGAATCCCCAAAATCGCGCCGATCTTTCCTCCAGACGGCCATGGCCGGTTCTGTCGCCGGTCTTCTGGCCGGTAATGCCAAGGCCGACGACACCATCACTGTCGGCGGCAAAAGCGTGCCTTCCACCAGCTCGCGCGACTATCGCCCGGGTGCCCTGCCCGTCCGATACCCTGACCCGCACATCATCGGCCTTGATAAACGCTTCGACGCCCTTAAGCTGGGCAACACGCCCATCAAGCGCATTGCCCACGGCTTCCTCTGGGCTGAAGGCCCGGCCTGGAATGGTGTTGGCCGCTACCTGATGTGGTCCGACATCCCCAACGACTGCCAGCACCGCTGGATTGAAGACGATGGCCACGTGAGCAAATTCCGCTCGCCCGCTGGCAATTCCAATGGCAACACGTTCGACCGTGAAGGCCGCCAGATCAGTTGCGAACACGGCAACCGCCGCGTGGTTCGCTATGAATACAACGGCACCACCACCGTGCTGGCCGATCAATTTGAGGGCAAACGCTTTAACGCACCCAACGACGCCGTGGTTGCCCCCGATGGTGCCATCTGGTTCACCGACCCCGGCTATGGCAGCCTCATGCACTATGAAGGCAACAAGGGCCCTCTGGAAATTAAGGAAGCCATTTACCGCATCGACCCCAAAACCGGCAAAGTCGCCAAAGTGGCCGACGACATTTTCAAGCCCAACGGCCTTTGCTTCTCGCCCGACTACAAGCGTCTCTATGTGGCCGACACGGGCAGTAGCCATTATCCCCAGGCTGCCAAAGAGATTAAGGTGTGGGATGTGGTGAAGGAAGGCACTGGCCTGGCTAATGGCCGCACGTTTGCCTCGATGGCCTTTGAGAACCGCGAAGGCCTGGCCGATGGCATCAGGGCCGACCGCGACGGCAATATCTGGGCCTCAGCCGGATGGGTGGGCGATGGCTACGACGGCGTTCACTGCTTTGCCCCTGACGGAAGCCGCATCGGCGTAATCCTCCTGCCTGAAATCTGCTCGAATGTCGCATTCGGCGGCCGCAAGCGGAACATTCTTTTCATGACAGCCAGCACCTCGGTCTATATGGTTTATACCGAAGCCATTGGCGCAGGCTATGCGTGATTTATCATCGGTTCTGAAGTCAGGACTGGGGTAAGGTTTAAAAAACGGGGGTCAGGCGCATCTCTGCCCTGGCCCCTATATTTTGCTTACCGAATCCAACTATTTTGCCATTATTTTAAACCTGTGCAACGATCAATTGGGCATTAAACCAAACCCGGTGCATAGAAAAACAGATGCCGCCACTTTTAAAAGAAATGGATTTCGGGTCTCTTCCCAGTTCAATAAGACAAAAATCAGCGATGCTAATGGGATGAAAATGCAGGCAGGCACCATCAGAATATGCTTCTCAGACGCAATAATGAGCAGCCAGAGACAGGTAAATGCATATGTGGTAAAGCATATCCCAATCAAAATATTCGCGATAATAGCCACTATGATCCTCCTTGAATGAAACAGATTTTCCAACGTACATAAAGATCATTTGAGCCTGACGAACCTGAAGAATTACTTAATTTCCAATTTGCAAATCAAGCCCCTGAGCTTTTCACCTGAAACCAAATTCACCTGGCCCCTACGGCAATCAGCAGGCGTTCATTTTCCCGAATCTTCCGGTCCACGAAAAATAGCTGGTTGGGCGGCGAATTCACCACCGGTTCAAAGGGTTTCTGCCCAGGTGTCATCAACTTCAGGCCAAGCTCCACTTTGCCTTCGGCATTCAGGCTTTGCTTCAACTGCACTTCCAGCACTGAGCCCGAACCGGCGGCAATGGTAAACCGCGAGCCATTCTCAAGCCGCACAGTTCGCCCTTCCACCAGCATAAAGTGATAACCTGGTAGAACTTGCTTCAGCTTGTCAGCCACCTGGTTCAGCTTCGGGTCAACCGGCCCGTTGCCCCGCACGGCACGAATCGTCATGGCCGTAACCTGCCGTGGTTCCTGTTCAATCGATGTTTTTGGCTCTGGTTTCTGTGCAAGGGCAGGCTGCAATTGACAAGCGGGCACAAGCAGGCAGAGCCGGCCGAGCAGTCGCCTTCGCTGAATCAAAAAACCGGCATGCGGTTTCATCTCAGGTCGTTCGCGATCGATTCCAGGTCATTGAAAAGCTGGAAGTTAGATGCAATTGCCGTTCCGCCTGATTCTGCAGTTGCGGCTTCCACCGTTTCAAGGCAGGGTGCCTCAGGTGTGCATCGCTGGTCGTCCAGCCGGATAATCGCCAGGTCGTCGGCCTCCTGAAGGTCAATCAAGACAAGTTGCGGTGAAAGTTCCGTAACTTCTCTGGCCTGATGATCCTGCGATACAACTGCCTGAATTTCGGGCGATTGGTTGGTGGGTGATTCTGTCATTTGCCAGCCTAGCCGGGCGGCAACCAGAAGTGAGGCTGCAAGTGCAATTTTCCCAAGAAGATAAGAGCTTCCTGTATCGTTGGTGGAAGCGTCTGAAGCGGCCTGCCCCACGGCTTTTTGCCAGAGGGAATTCCAGTCGGCTTCAGCAACGCCGGGTCTGGTCTCATGCCAGGCTTCAACAAGTTCCTGAGGGTCGGCCGATGTATTGCCGAAGCGGATCTGCATCTTATCGTTATTCATGCGTAAGCCCCTTTTTTGAAGGAGTTTAAAAAAGCCTGAATTGTCATTTGGTATTCGGTTTCCATCGGTTTTTCGTTTGATTGGCCACTGGTTTCCCTGAGTCGAGATTGCTGGCCTGATTCCGGTGAGGAGCTATCAAGTTTTTCAATGGCGACCTGAAGTTTCTTGCGTGCGGCATGAATCCGGCTCATCACGGTGCCCAGAGGAATGCCCAGCGTGTCGGCCACTTCCTGATAGGTCATCTCGGCCTCGGCATAAAGCACAAACGCGCCCCGGGTCGCTGTGGTAAGACCAGCCAGGGCCGTATCAAGCAGTTTGCGTAAGTCCTGCTGTTCCAGCCCATGGGTCGGATTACCATTCATAAAAGGTTCTGGTGTATGAGCTTTGCTGCCATTTCGCCAGGTGGTAATGTCAATCAGCACGCGTCGCCGACGGTTCGACCTCAGGTGATCAGTGGCGGTGTTGGCAACAATCCGCAGCATCCAGGTCTTGAATGACGATCGATGATCAAATCGTGGCAGATTGACCAAGGCCTTCACAATTGAGTCCTGCACTATATCGGCCGCTGCTTCGTCGCTTGACGACATCCGCCGGGCTACCCGCTGACACACTGGCCAGATACTCCTGAAAAGCTCTTCACGGGCCGCTGAATCCCCAGCCTGCGCACGCCTGACCATTTCGGCCATTAGTGCCGATGGTTCCTGCCGGTCAGATGATGCGGGATTTTCGCTCATGACTTCAGCTTAACTGATCCGGACCAATGTGGCTTCGCCGGTTTTTTGAAAAAAGCCTGGTCGAAAGAGACCCACTCACTCGCTTCTTCGTGAACCGCTATCTTAATTGACGATCTGTGGTGGTTCCTGATTCGCTCAATTATCAAAAAAATTCGCATTTATGCAAAGTTGATAAACTCGTTGGTGAATCTGGTGTTCCGTGATTTTTCCGACTACATGGTATTTTTCAGATCAGGTTGAGCTTGACGAAAAAACGGCTTATGTCAAAATTCGTTCCGATTTGATCACATTTTCTCAAGTTTTCGCCTCTCCGGCACGGAATGTCAGAGACTCGGCGAACAGGCGAGTGATGTCTGGTCGGTTTGGATGGATCCAAATCCGACAAAATATCAAAGGTGGTCGATCATCAACGCAATCTTGCCCGATCAAGGGTAGCTGCCCCGGCCAGTCGTCAATGGCGAGCCAATGGCGGGTCAATCACCCTGAAGAGGAGTCTGGGGATTCGGGATCAGGATTTCATGGAGGATACCCACAATGACGCCCCGATGGTTTGATTATCGACGCTTCACCGGCCTGACTTTGGCATTTTGTCTTCTGATGAAGGCTCCTGCCTTAATGGGCGGGCAAATTGCCACCTTTGAGCTGACACCCAAGCCAGGCAACAGTGGCCTGACTATTTTCCAGGCCGATGTGCAACCGGCTTTTTCCGTCATGCCTTCCGACCCGAGTGCCAGCCCGCTCAAGGTGTTAGACGGCTCCAGCGGGTTCAATCAGGATAACCTTACGGTACTCCTGGGCAATGGCGATGGCGTGCAGCAGCTTGTCATGCTTTTTGGTGTGGCTCCATCCCGGGATGCCGAAGGCAAAATCACAGGTTTTCAGCCGGTACTTGACTCTTCAGGAAATCCTGACCCCGGCCTGGCAGGCAATGGTATAGTCAAGTTCTCGCTCGACCTCGACCCGAATTTCAAAGGCACCCTGAGCCTTCTGCCGACGCCTACATCATCGCAGACATTCAATCTGACGACCCTTTCACTTCCTGTTACCAGCCCAAGTTCGCCGGACACCACCCCCGACACTACTCCCTCGGCCAATACCACACCCGTGCCCACCACTCAGGTGCCTGAGCCTGTTTCAATGGCTCTCTGGTTTGCATGCATGGGCTTTGGCACGCTGCGGGCCATGCAGTTCCGCCGCCATCGTAAATCACTGGTGGCCTGATAAGAAAACTCAGCGAAATCAGGCTCGCCCCAGACTCAACTGTTTCGTCTGAAAAAATTGCCCCGGCTCCGCATCAATTCGCGGACCGGGGTTTTATTGTTAATTGAATTGCCTTGAGATTAGAATAGCATTTCAATTGAATGAGTATTTGAATCTCATGATGATCGACCAGCCGGCAATTGAACAAAAAGAGCCTGACTGATGGAAATATTGATTCCTGAAGATGCGATACAAAAGCGTGTCGCCGAACTGGCCCGACAGATCGAAGCCGATTACGCTGGTCAGCCCATTTCGCTGATTGGTGTCATGACGGGCAGTGTCATGCTGCTGGCAGACCTCTCACGCCACATCAAGTCGCCTACACGCGTGGGTGTGATTCAGGCCGGCAGCTATCACGGCAAATCAACCACCAGCGGTGCCCTGATGATCAACGATGCCTTCATTCCCGATGTCGCCGGTCGCGATGTCATTATCCTCGACGACATCCTCGATACCGGGCACACCATCGCTGCCCTTTACCAACTAATCGCCCAGCGTGGCCCGAACTCCATCAAAACCGCCGTTCTTCTGCGAAAAATCGGCCGCCAGGTCCTCCCCTTCGAGCCTGACTATGTCGGCTTCGAAATTCCGAACCGGTTTGTCATCGGCTATGGCCTTGATTTCGACGACGAATACCGCCACCTGCCGCATATCGCCGTCTTGCCGGAATATGACTGAGGCCGACCGTAACTAGCGGTTCAGCCAGGCAATGGCCCCATTCAGGCACGACGCAAAACCCACCCAGCATGGGTAAGGCAGAATCATCACCGTGGCCACGCGGTGGATTGGCCAGCCTGTGGCAATCCAAGCGAATATCGCCACTTCAAGGGCAAGAATCACTGCCAGCCCGATCCACAGCCAGCCGGCCCCAAAAAAAACCAGCGGCCAGATGGCATTCAGAATAATTTGAATCAAAAATACCTTGCGCACCCGCTTGTTGGCCACCAGATTGCCTGATATTTCTGATCTGTAATCCATCAGGCCCATGCTGATTCCCATCAGCGTATAAAGTGTTGACCAAACCGGCCCGAACAGCCAGTTGGGTGGCGTGAACGAAGGCTTGTTCAGCGAGTTATACCAATCCCCCAGCCCCACCGCCGTTCCCACCAGCCCAATGGCACTTGCCAGATAACTCACAGCCAGCCAGAATAAGCAGCGTAATACGAGTTTCATGAATTATTCCCGGCTCAAAAGTTTCTGAGCAGCGTTTCAAACCGCTGCAATTCATTGACCTGATTCAAATCATATTCAGACTTTAGTCTGCGTCCAGCTTCCCTTGAGATACCGAATTGCCAGCAGCAACCCCCGGCCGTTCAAATCTACCAGCATCGCAATCCAGGCCCCTTTTAATCCCCATGCCCAGAAGCTGCCATCCACCGGCCGGGCCAAAAGCCATGTGGTGGGCAGGCGAAAGAAGAAAAAGCCGATCGTCGCGTTATACCAGGGTGTCCGCGTCTCTCCAGCGCCCCTGAATGTCGCCGCAAGCACGTTTATCGTGGCCAGCCCCGGCATCGCAAAGGCTACCACCGGCAGCATCGGGGCCCCTTCCATCACCAGCTCCGGCTTATCCTTCCCCAGGAAAAGATGAAACATCTCCTCGTCCAGAAAAAACATCATCACACCCAGCACTGCCAGCAGCAGATTACCCAGCACCCAGCAGATGTTCGCCGCCCTTTTTGCCAGGTCAGGCCGCTGTGCACCCAGGAACTGGCCAGCCAGAATGCCCGCCGGGGCCGCGAATCCGCCCACCATCAGATAGGCAATTGACTCACACTTCAGGGCCACACCATGCGCCGCTGTCGAGATCGCCCCCAGCCGGTTAATCAGCGAAAGATAAACCACCTGTCCGCCAATGCTCGTCGTTGTCTCGCCCACGCTGGGCAGGCTGATCCGCACAATCCGCCGGATAATCGCCAGCTCGGGCCCCATGTTCTTCCAGGCCAGCTTCAGGCCTGATCGCCCCCGAATCAGCACCAGCAATATCAGCACGCCACCCACCCCCTCGCCCAGCGCCGTGCCCGCCGCCACGCCGGCAATCCCCCACTTCGGCAGCCCCCACAGGCCCACCACCAGTGCCCAGCTCATAAATATATTGATGGCATTAACCACACCCATCACAATCGACCCGATTCGCGTATCACCTGCCGCCGCCAGGCATGTCATCCCCACAATCCGAAAGGCAATCAGGGGTGCCACGGCCACCACAATCCTGAAATAAATCGCCGCTGAAATTGCCGCCTCACCCGTCAGGTTAATGCCCGTTACCAGGCTCATCGCCAGGCTCAGGCCTGTTGCCATAATAAAAAGACCCACAAACAGGGCCATCGTCATGGAAACCCCGGTCACCCGGTTGGCCTCGTCAAAGTCGCCCGCGCCCACCATCCGCGCCACCAGCGCCGATGCCCCAGCCGAAACCACCGCCATCAGCCCGCCCAGAAACCACGATATATACGTCGCCACCGTCACGGCAGCCAAATCATTGCTTGATAAATACCAGCCCGTGATCAGCGTATCCGAAAGCCCCACCAGATATATCAGGGCCTGCTGCACCAGCACCGGCACCGCCAGCTTCCAGATTCGCCCCAGCAGCTCGCGATCCGTCACCGGCTGCGGCGATAACTCGACACCCTCACTTCCTGCGGCACTCACGGGCTGCGGCTCCTTGATTTCTCTATGATTCATTGGGAATTTCCCAACGAGAATTTTATTATATGACCACACAAGCCAATTTGGCGAATCACAACGCCCCGAATTAAGGGAAAAACCTGTGCCCCAGGCCCGCATTCTCGATGGTAAAAAACTCGCCGCCACCCTCCAGCAGGAACTCGCCGACGAAGTCGCCCAGTGGCGGGCACGCACCGGCATCACTCCCGGTCTGGCCGTTGTCCTCGTCGGTTCCGAACCCGCCAGCACCGTTTATGTTCGCAATAAACGCCGGGCCGCACACGCCGCCGGCCTGCATGACAACTTGATCGAACTGCCTGCCAATACCACCCAGGCCGATCTTCTCGAACACATCAACCGCCTCAATGCCGACCCCTCTGTCCACGGCATTCTCGTTCAGCTACCCCTGCCACCCCATATCGACGGCGACGCCGTGCTACGCCACATCCGACCCGATAAGGATGCCGATGGCTTCCACCCCGTGAACATGGGTCTTCTCGCCCTGGGCACCCCCCGCCTGGTGCCCTGCACACCCCTGGGCGTCAAACAACTGCTCATTCGTGAACAGGTGCCCACCCGCGGCGCACGTGCTGTGGTTGTCGGCCGATCCAACATCGTCGGCAAACCCATGGCCCTGCTGCTCATGGGCAAAGGCCCAGGCGCCGACGCCACCGTCACCGTGGCCCACACCGCCTCGGCCGACCTGCCTGGTATCTGCCGTGAAGCTGATCTGCTCATCGTGGCCGCCGGCCAGCCTGAAATGGTTCACGGAAGCTGGATCAAGCCGGGTGCCGTGGTCATCGACGTCGGCATTCATCGTCGCGACGACGGCTCGCTCTGCGGCGACGTGCATTACGAATCTGCCGCAGCCGTCGCCTCGGCCATTACACCTGTGCCTGGTGGTGTGGGTCCCCTCACGGTCGCCATGCTCCTGCGAAACACCTTTGAAGCGGCTAAGTCGCTCGAGTCTTCAGCCACTGGTCGCTGATGATTTCGGCCCGTTCATTGGCTGAAACCGGCCTGTGTCAGGCAATAATCTGGATTGTCGGGTTTCCTTGAATTTCTGATTTTTCTGTAGTGTGGATTCGTTAATAAACCATAGATACTCCGTGATTTACCGATTCTGCTAATGCCACGAACGGCGAAAATTAAGATGTGGGAACGATGTGAATTGGCATCCATCGGCCAATAGACGGAAAAATCAGAATTTAAACTGGAGGCATGGAAATGCACGCAGCCACTAAAATCAACCGAGGCCCCATTCCGAAGTCGGTTAAATATTTTTGCTTCTTGTTCCTGACGCTCTCATCAAGCATGATCTCGTCGGCTCACGCGGCATTTATCGACATCACCACGCTGAATAAAGCCAGCACGGGTGGAACCAATATCGGAACGCCAAATGGCGGCCAATGGGCTGGTACACAGTTTCAGGTTGGCCCTGACACGCCACTATCCACCATTACACAGGTCACCCTCGGCCTGATCTCCATAGGTTCAACCCCCGCTCCGCTGAATGCCCTGACGGTTTCAATCTTTAGCGATAGCGGAGGTGTTCCGTCCAACACTCCACCATTAGCCGATTTTTTCAACAACGGCACGCTACTTAACATACCCACCGATGTTGTTTTTACTTCGTCAACGCCATTTACCCTGCTTGCCAGTACGACTTACTGGCTGGTCTTTAAAACAATCACGCCGGCCTCGCTGCTTGACACCGTTCAGTGGACATACAATGGCAGCGACGCCAATACACCCGCCATAGGGATCAATGGCCAGATCAATAACATTTCGACAGTCACGACGAATGCCGGAGCCAACTGGGATGTTATTCAAAACCGGTATTACCGCTTTTCCATCAATGTGCCCGAACCATCAACCTATGCCCTGGGCCTGAGCAGCCTGCTATGCATTGGCCTGGTGGCTCGACATAAAAAACGGAGAGTGGCCCTGCTGCATTCGTGATTCCACCACAAAAAACCAAAAAAGGGGTCAAACCAAAAAAGGGGTCATTCTTGATTTATTTGAGAATGACCTCTTGAATTGGTTCTGCTAGAGCCTTGAAATTGCATTCATTTGATTTAAAAATCTTGGAATACATTATTTTAGCAAGTTAAAAGTCGAAGGCTGGCTGATTAATCCTGCTGAAAGTACTTTCCCAACATGTACCGCCCAGTGGCGTGAGCAGCGTCCAAAATGTAATTTTTTGAAGCCTGAGAAGTGTTTGAAATCTGGGTCTATCGCAGCCGAATTCGGCTTGTATATCAGCATAAAACCGCGTTAGATCGCTGAAAAAGTAGAATGACCCCTTTTTCACCTTTTCAGATGTGACCCCTTTTCACACTTGACCCCATTTCATACTGCGCTGGCTTATTGCGCCAACTACGAGAGTCTATCGGCCCGGCGGGCCGGTCAGAATTCGCTTGCCTGATGGCGACAGATCACGTATATTGTTAAACATAATACAGATACAGGCAAAAAGCACTCGCCCGCCTGTCGGTATAAAATTCACCTGCAACTTACCCTGCACTTGCCTTGGCCCTAGCGGCGTCGAACCTGACCGGGAGAATGACGATGCTCAATATTCAGGGTAGCCCCTCGCGATCGTGTGCCGGCTTTAACCGGCGCACCATGTTACAGGCCGCCGGGGCGGGGCTGATGGGCCTGAATGTCAACAACATTCTCGCCGCTGAATCGCTGGGCGGCTCGCAGGCCCTGCGGCCCCGGGCCAGGTCGGTCATCTTCCTCTTCCTCTTCGGCGGCCCCAGCCAGTATGAAACTTTCGACATGAAGCCCAATGCCCCGGAGAAGATCCGCGGGCCGTTCAAGCCGATCGCCTCGGCCAACCCCGAGCTGATCATTTCTGAGCACCTGCCGCACCTGGCCCGGCGGGCTGATCAGTTTTCGGTTATCCGCACCATGACGCACACCTTTAACGACCACTCGGGCGGCGGCCACTACATGCAGACCGGCCACCGCTGGCAAGTGCCGCAGGGCGGAGGCTTTGCAGCCACGCCGCAGGACTGGCCCTCGATGGGAGCCGTGACGCAGTGGCACGCCGAACAAACCGGCCTCAGCAGCGGCCTGCCCGCCTCGGCCGTGCTGCCCAACTGGCTGGGCCGACTGCAGGAAGCCGGCCAGTATCGCCGGCCCGGCGAATATGGCGGCTGGCTGGGCCAGGCCTATCGCCCGCTGACCACCCGCGTTGACAAACGCGAGCTGAATGACAACCCATATTGGCGAGACTGCACCGACAAAGAGCTGAATTTCGGCATTGATGGCCTTGATGAAGCCTCGGGGCTTGAGCTTGACCGCCTTGACCGGCGGATGTCGCTGCTTGACCAGTTCGACACAGCCCGCCGCCAGGCCGATGCCATGGCCGAAATTGCCGCGAAACAAGCCGGCGGTGCCACAAAGGCCGACCACTTTGGCCGGATCAGGCAGAAGGCATATGACCTTGCGGCCTCGCCCAAAGTGCGCACAGCACTTGATTTAACCCAGGAATCGCCACGCTTGCGCGACCAATACGGAAGGCATCTTTTCGGGCAGTCGTGCCTGATGGCCCGGCGACTGGTTGAGTCGGGCGTGCGGTTTGTGACCGTTCATTACGACTGTTGCGACGGTTATAGCTGGGATTCTCACGTTCATTCCGACGACGTTAAAAAGCACCTTCTGCCCACCTTCGACCAGGCCACGGCGGCCCTGCTGGATGACCTTTCCAGCCGCGGCCTGCTTGATGAAACCATGGTGATCGCCATTGGCGAAATGGGCCGGACGGCTGCCCCCACGCCTCGCTGGGGCCGCAGCCACTGGAGCTATCTCTTTCCGGCACTGGTTGCTGGCGGTGGCGTGAAAAAGGGCTTTATTCTGGGTAAGTCCGACAAAAATGGCGAATATATTGTTGACAGGCCGGTCACGCCCGAAGATCTTGCCGCCACGATCTATCAAAGCCTTGGCATAGACCCTGAAACCATGCTGACCGACCCGCTGGGCCGGCCCATTCGGCTGGTTGACGGTGGGCAGGTTGTTCATGAGTTGTTTGCGTAACCGAAGATAAAAATGCAGCCGGCTGGCCTTTTGAACCAACCGGCTTTGCGGATCAGGTCTGAGTAATCAGGTAAAGCCTGTGAAGATCAGGCCTTGCGGCGGGCGTGGTTCAGGGCCTGCAGGGCATAGGCGGTGACGAGGTTGGGGTCGCCTTCAAGGAAGCGGTCGGCGGGGTTCACCCACGATCCATCGGGCCTTTGTCGCTTGCCCAGGGCGGCCACCAGTTCATCCCGCCAATTGTGGGCCTTGCCGGCCGAGTCGGTGATGGAATCTTCGCCCAGCAGGTTCATGGCCTTGGCAAAAGTGTGATAATAGTAGAAAAGCCCCTGCTGGCCCATGCCGGGGTTTTCATCCAGCGTATAGTTTTTGCGAATATAACCCAGTGCGGCCTGCACACGCGGGTCGTCTTTTTTGAGGCCGGCATAAATCATGCTTTTCAGGCCGGCGTAAGTCATGCCGGCATAGCTGCGAAAGCCGTTTTGGGCATCGCCACCGGCGAAACTCTGGCCGCCCTTGGCCGGAGTGTAAATAAAGCCGCCGTCGTTGACTTTGCCGGCCCAGGGTTCGCTGTTGAACTCGCTTTTCATGTTCTGGCAGCGCGAGACGAAGACAAGGGCCTTCTGCAGGGCCGGGTCGTCGGCTGGCAGGCCGGTGTCTCGCAGTGCTTCAATGAAGAAGGATGTGTTGGAAAGGTCGGGGCGGTCGTTTGATCCGCCATAACCCGCCCCGCCAAAATAGGCATCGGTGCGGGGGCGGTTCTCGGTTTCGTCCCACTGCCGCTTCTTCAGAAAAGCCTGCCCCTTGGCAATCTGCTCATGATAAAGTCCGTCTTTATTGGCTTCACGAAAGGCCAGCAGGGCAATGCAGGTGGTGTAGTTGGCATGTGCGGCTGTGGGGAGGCCGCCATTTTCGCGGTCGAGAAACTTTTCAAGAAAGGCAAATGCTTTTTTCACAACGGGCTCATCAGGTGAAACCCGGCCCGAACGCAAAAGGGCTGTAACCACCAGTGCCGTGATACCGGGCTCTCTGGCAGTTGACCAGCCGCCGTCTGCTCCCTGCCGCCCCTTGAGGAATTCAACCGCCCTGGCCGTAATGGCTGTATCCTGGCCCCATGCCTGCAAAATCGACGTGAAAGGCGAGAGGCACACCGACCTGAAAAGCACGCGTCTTGCAAATCTGAAATCAGCCATCGATTCAATCCTCAACCAGTCGATTGTGTTCGCTGAAGATAGAGACTTTACCATGAAATTTATTCTAACGAGATCAGACCTGGAATGAAAGTGACATGAACTTTAAGGCAATTGACCATGAACTGAAAGACTGTTAAGCCAAGGAAATCAGCATTAGAATTAAGATAAACATATAATCATATTACAATAATATGTTTTATGAAATGCTCGCTGTAATTAATAGTAAACTAATTATACTGATATAAACATATCAGCAACTACTATGTATTTATTTCGTCTCCCATGAATGGGAAGGCTGTGGCCATGCTCAAACACATAGACAATTAAGCAAATGATAATATATTATGTCCTTCCGGTTCGATCGGTTTATAAATTCCTGAAATCGAAAAAAGCGATCAGAAGACAAATTTTTTCAAAAAATTTTGTCATGTTTTTGATCATGAAAACACGTTATTTTACGAAAGTCAATGAAAGGCATGAATGAATTTTTTCGTTGTCAGGGTATTGCCATGAGAAGTTCACAAGATTAACTTACCTTTCGATGAGTAATGCCTCGATTCAGAAGGCTGCTTCTTCATCGCTCAATTGACTAAAGTGTCTGTGGGTACCGCTAGAGTAAAGGAGGTCATCAGCCGCGGGTTTACTGTTCAAGATATTCAGGAATTCAGCTAAGGATGCTCAACGAACCGATTTTTGTTGCCTCTGGAAATCAACATAATCGAGAAATCATGGAAGACTCTTCCTGGACACTTCGTCCCCTGTAGGAGTCTAGCCAATATGCAAGCTACATTTACCTGTATTCTCCAGATCCATTTACCTTCTGATCTGGAACCAGGGTCAACGTGAGCGGGTTCTGATTCCCGCCATGAAATGTGAAGCCTTCTTCATTTTTCTGACGTCTCCCGCCTGACGTCGCGTCTGATTGTTTGTACTTGCTACAGGTTTAAGCCAATCACATTTGATCATGTGTATGGATGAGAATATGTTTATATTCTCATGCTACACGGTATTTCCCTTCAAATGTAGAATTGCCGGAACTGGTCCGGCTTGGCCTGTGTTTTTCCGCCATTAAGGAGATATCCGGAATGAGTCATAATGTCCAACGCCGTGCGTTTCTTGGTCAGGTTGCTTTCTGGCCGCTTTTTGCTCGCAGAGTTACCACTTCTCCTGCTTATTATTACACTAATGGAACACTTCCCCCCGGCTATACCTATGTTACCGAACAGCCTGTTCAATACGTAACTCAGCCTGCTGAAACCGCCCCGACTGCTGCCCCCGAAACTGCTCCTGTCGACGCACAGGTGCAGCAAACTGCCGCCCAGGCACCGGCCCAGCCGGAAGCTGCCCCACAGCCCGTTGCTTATGATTATGGCGATGGTGGTGTGCTGGCTGCGATGAACGCCATTCGTGCCTCAGCCGGTATTCATGCCCTGGCTTATGATCCAGGCCTTTCCGCCTCGGCTTACGGCGTCGCAGCCAATTGTGCTGCCCGCAATGCCCTGATTCACTCTAATCTTGGCATGGAAAACCTGGCCATGTCCTTTGCTCCGGCCAACGCGGCCAATATGTGGCTCAATTCGCCCGGCCATCGTGCCAATATGCTCTCCGGGGCTACACGCGTCGGTATCGGTGTCGCCTCCAATGGCAGCTACTGGTACGTCGCTGCGATCTTCTCCGCCTGATCTTCTCTCTCAGACTGTAGAAGAATCGCCTGACCGATCCCCGGGTGCTCTGTGCCCGGGCGGTTTATTTTATGGGCCTGTTGCATCAAAACCGTCGCACAGGCCATTATTCTCTTCGTTCTTTAGGTTCATCATTTTGTTTTCCTGTCGAGTCTCCGCCATCCTTCTGTTTTCAGATGATTGTTGCAGATCGTTTCGACCTGAATCCGGAGAACTTACCTGAATCTTCGGCAACTTCTTGACTTCGTCCCGTTGTTTTCTCAAATTAATGAATCTCAAGTCATTCGATCCCCAACCTGAGCCATGCCAATGATTCGCTTTATCAGCAATGCCCTGTTTTTCGGAATTCTCGCAATTGCTGCTGGCCAGGCACGGGCCGAGCAGTTTGTCCTGTTCGACGTCACTTTCACCTACACCAAGGCCGACGCCGACAACTCCAAACCCAGCAAATCACATTTTTATGTCAAGGGAGACCTGATCAACAAGGACCGTCCAAAAGACTGGACTTCGCCTGTCGATTATCGCAACGGCACCGCCCATGTTCGGCTTGAAGTGCTGGATAAGCCACCCGGTAATGCCCCGACAACTTGGACAATCTGCTACATCCCCAATAAGGGTCAGGGCAACGGCTACGGCTGCATGAGTACCGGTATTTATCGCGAGGCGGGTGTTTATGAACGAGATATTCCCATGACCGAGTTCTGGGAAAACCGCTCAATCATCTGGGAACAGGGAATTAAGCAGATGGATCTGGTGATTAAAGACGACAGCGGCGGCCAGGGCCACGCCCACAAGCGAAAAGACGCTGAGCGGTTCTTCCCCACCCGCGTGCGCATGACTGTGGTGCAGGTCTCGGCCGGTTCGAAATACGACCCCAGGCAGGTGCCCGGCCTGGCAGGCCCAACATCCATCAAGCCATAGCCTCAAGTTGATTCACATGAATGAAGCCATGCTGGCCAGGCCCTGAATCCTGCCGGTCGTAACCACCCGATAACCCTTCCTCAATCAAAGCCCAGTGCCGGTTTCAACATAAATCTGGCTCCTGCAACTCCAGTCACTCACCAATCTCGACCATGCCCACGACTGCCAGTTGGGCTGAAAGCACGCGATCTGTTTTCTTAAGTTGATTTATTGTAAATAGTTAGCATTTTTTTAGTGCCACTTGCAACCGGGGCTTGTCCAGTCGATAGACAGGTCTGTCCACAGCTTTGGTCAAAAACTGTCCAGTTATTAGACAATTTTTGGTGGCAAAACACGTGCCCGGCCCCCCAAAAAGCCACTGCGAATTTAACATAAAACCATAACATGTATAAGGTTGAAGTTAATTTGTCAGGTTGTTTGAGAAATTGTCGATGGCGGACTTTCGCATGGTTAGCAATTACTTTCTTTCGTTCGAGCGGTCAGTGGAAAACGAAATAAAGCCCTGACGAACTCGTTTTGAGATGACAGAAACAAGCCCCTTATCAAGGAGTCGCAGAGATGAAAGCCCTGATCAAGAAGTTCCGCAATGACGAGTCTGGCGCATCGATGGTTGAATACGGCCTTCTGGTCGCCCTGATCGCCGCCGTTCTGATCACCAGCGTCACCACGCTGGGCACGTCGCTCCTGGCGATATTTGACGGAATCAACAC
>CAZVMA010000013.1:0-9739 GCA_964628545.1 uncultured Pseudomonadales bacterium
GGGGGACAGGATCTTGGCCGACTCGCCCATGAAACGCACGCCCGCAACCACCACGTTGCGCGCCGAATGCGCGCGCCCGAACCGCGCCATCTCGAGCGAATCGGCGACGCAGCCGCCGGTTTCCTCGGCAAGATCCTGCACGTCTGCTTCGACGTAATAGTGGGCAATCAGCACCGCATCACGCGCCTTCAGCAACGCCTTGATCTCGTCGCGCAGCCGCACCTTGGCCATGGCGTCCAGTTCGGGCGGGTGCACAATGGGCACGGCGCTCGGCGGCAGCGAGTAATCCGGCAGGACAATCGGCGTGTTCATGATGACGGTCGCTCCAGAGGTGCGCGCGGGTGCGATCGGGGGCGCTTATCATAGGGCGTCCTGCGGAGACGCGCATGCCCCGGATCCTGTTCCTGACCGCCCAGGTTGGCGCACCCGAGGCGCACAACGACAATCACGTGCGCCTGCCCGCCGCGTTCGCCGCTGCCGGCTGGAAGGTCGACGTGGTGGACCACGATGCGCTGGCCCTGGTGAACGGCCGGGTGATGGCTGGTGGGCACGACATCGCAGCCGCCGACCGCGTCTGGGTGCTGGGCCTTGGCCGCGCCCAAACCTTTTTAGACCGCATGCAGCTGCTGCGTCGCGCGCCCCAGCACGGCTTCATCACCATCGCCGATGCCTACGTTTATCAGCATGCCAAGTACGCCTGGTCCGGGTACATGCCGGAAACCCACGCAGGCACCGCGGTTGATGCACTCGTCGCGCGCATCCAGCCGGGCGAGGACTGGGTGGTGAAACCCACCGCCGGCAGCTTCGGGCGCGAGGTGGTGCGTGTGCGCGGCCCCGACGAGGCGCGTCGCGCCCTGGTGCTGGCGACCGAGGGCGAGCGGCGCTACGCCCTGCTGCAGCGTTTTGTGCCCGAGATCGCCAACGGCGAGAAGCGGACGCTGATCGCGGGTGCGCGCGTGATCGGCACCTGGCTCAGGCAACCGGGTCGGGACTTTCGCACCAATCTGGCCCTGGATGGGCGGGCAGTCGCGACGGCGCTGACCGCTGCCGAGGCCGAGCGGATTGCAGCGATCCACGCGGAGCTGCGGGCGGCCGGTGTCGGCTATGCCGCCATCGATCTGGCGGGCCCGTTCCTGATGGAAGTCAATCTCGCCAACCCGGGCGGCCTCGCAACGCTGGCGGCCGTCTACGGGGTTGACCATGCGCCGGCGGTCGTGGCCGCGCTAGCCGATTCGGACTGGCGTGCGCCGGGTTTGCTCGATCGACCGCTCAGTTGAGCGGAATCCAGGTCGCCGACTCAGTGGATGGACGCATCCGGATCGCGGGCCGCAAGCACCAGCGCTTCCAGCTCCGCCAGCGCATCCTGACGCTGGTCGATACGCTCGATCAGGGTTCTCATGATGTGATCCAGCCGGGTGGCTTCCGGATCAGCCGGCTCTGCGCCCCCGGAGTTCTGCTCTTTGCCCCGCATCTGGCGGCAGAGCTCTAGCACCAGCGACAGCCGATCGATCTCCGCGCGGCATAGTGCAGCGGCGTCGTCCAGGGTCGGGGACGAAACGATCCGTTCCTCGAGCAGCCGCTCTTCCCGGGTTCGCGAGTCCGCACCCGCAGATTCCGGCTGCGTCTGTTCGAACAGTGGGCACGTAGGATCGGTCAAGCCGGCGGGCTCCCTGCATGGCGGGCGACGCGCCGACGGCGCGCTGCCCACGATTTCAGAAGCATAGTTCCGAACCGCAATCCTGCCGTTTCCGCGCGTGCGGCGACTTTGCCTTTGCGCGGGCGCCTCGTAGACTCAAGTCTTCTGGCTGGCGCCTCGCGACCACGCCATCAGGGGGGCGACATGGCTGGTCCACTTAGCGGTTTTCGCGTCATCGACCTCTCGGCCGTGGTGTCGGGGCCGCTGACGGCCGCCCTGCTTGCCGATCAGGGCGCCGACGTCATCAAGATCGAGCGCACCGGCTCGGGCGACATACAGCGCCATGTGGGCAGCCGGCGCAACGGCTACTCGGGCTTCTTCCACGTCATCAACCGCGGCAAACGCTCGCTGGCACTGGATATCACCACGCCCGAGGGGCGCGACATTGTCCAGACTCTGGCCCGCGACGCCGACGTGGTGCTGCAGAACTTCCGACCCGGCGTCGCCGAGCGACTGGGCCTCGGCTATGCGGCGCTAGCGGCGCTGAACCCGCGGCTGGTGTACCTGTCGATCAGCGGCTTCGGGCAAACCGGCCCGCGCGCCGGCGATCGCGCCTACGACCCCATCATTCAGTGCTACGCCGGGCTCACCGAGGTCCAGGGCCGCATCCATCTGGCGCATCCGGAGATACCGGAGCAGGTGAATATGCTGCTGCTCGACAAACTGACTGCTTGGACCGGCTGTCAGGCCATCACCGCGGCGCTGCTCGCACGCTCGCGCACCGGTGAAGGCCAGCATATCGAGCTGTCGATGCTCGATACGGCAATCTCGTTCTCCTGGGCCGACGTGGCGGCCGATCTGATCCTGCAGGGTGACGGCGTCGACGCGCGTCCACCGGTTGGCGCTTCGGGCCATATGACCCGGTTCAGCGACGGCTGGGGCGCGATCATGACGCTCTCGGATGCCGAATTTGTCGGTATGTGCCGGGTGTTCGAAGCACCGCACGTCGCTGCCGACCCGCGCTTCGCCAGCATCGAGGCACGCATGCAGCATCGTCTGGAATTGCGTGCGGTGATGGAAACCGAGATCGCCGGTAGCGCAGCCCGAATGACGGTAGCAGAGGCGTCCGCGCGCATGCAGGCCGCGGAAGTGCCCTTTGCCCGGGCGGGACGCCTGACCGAACTGAAGGATGACCCACAGGTCATCCACAACCGCATGTTCCGCGAGTTGACGCATCCGGTCGCCGGACCGCTGCAGGATGCGCGGCCGGCCCCGCTGTTTTCGAAGACGCCCGCCGCAGCAGGTGGCCCGGCGCCGGATGTGGGCGAGCACAGCCGGGAGATCCTGGCCAGCGCCGGTTTCGACGACGCAACCATCGCCGCGCTGCACGCGCGCGGCATCGTGAGCTGGCCACAAGCAGCACATGAAGGAGATCAGCACAGATGAATTTCGGCTTCACGGAAGAGCAGGAACAGCTGCGTGACCAGGTGCGCCGCTTCATGCGCGACGCCTGCGCCATGCCCCGCGTGCGCGCCATCATGGCCACCGAGACGGGTTTTGACGCCGGACTCTGGCGACAGGTGGCGGAGCTCGGCTGGCTCGGGCTCACCATCCCGGTGGAGCATGGCGGACTCGGTCTGAAATGGGTCGACTTGACCGTGGTGCTCGAGGAAACCGCGCGCGGTCTGTCCCCGTTGCCGATTGTGTCGCAGGTATTGGCGGCAGCAGCCATCAACCGGCTGGCCAGCAGCCCGCAGCAGGCCGCATGGCTACCCGCGCTGGCCGACGGCAGCGCCGTCGCCACGCTCGCTTTGTTCGACGAACCGAACTGGATCAGCCCGGACGCCATCACCCTGCCCGCGACGCCAGTGGCGGACGGCTATCGAATCAACGGCCGCAAGAACTTCGTGGCCGACGCGCCTGCGGCCAGCCAGTTCCTGCTTGCCGTGCCGACACCCACGGGGCTCGGTCTGGCGCACGTCAGTCGCGATCAGGTCACGGTCAAGCCCGAGCCGGGCATGGACCGCACCAAACCCACCGGCAGCGTGCTGCTGGACCAGGTTCAGGTCGCGCGCGCGGATGTGCTGGCACTCGAGTCGGCGGATCTCGACTGGCTGATCAACCTCGGCGCCGTGGCGGTCACGGCCGAGATGGTCGGCGCAGCCGATGCCGCGCTCGCCATGACCAGCGACTACGCCCGGAATCGCATCCAGTTCGGCAAACCGATCGGCCAGTATCAGGGCGTCAAGCACCGCCTTGCCGACATGTTCGTAGACGTCGAATCACTGCGCTCGCTGCTCTACTACGCCGCCTGGTGCGCGGACGATGCGCCAGAGGAACTGGCGCGCGCGATATCGCTGGCCAAGGGCTACGGCGCGGATGCGTTTGCGCGGCTCGGCATCGACGGCGTCGGCCTGCACGGGGCCATCGGCTTCACCGCCGAATACGACATTCAGCTGTATCTCAAGCGGTCGAAATGGGCGCGGCCCATGTTCGGCGACTCCGACTGGCATCTGGACCGTGTCGCACGGTTGGGAGGTTTGTGATGGATTTCGAGTACACGCCGGAAGAGCAGGCCTTTCGCCAGGAAGTGCGCGACTTCCTGCACAGCAATCTGCCGCCCCGAAAGGCCCGGGGCCCCGGGTTCCTGGACACCTGGCTCGGGAAGGTGCGCGAGAAGGGCTGGGTCGGTTTTTCCTGGCCGAAGGCGTTCGGCGGGGGCGAGGGCGGCCTGATCGAACAGGCGATCCTCAAAGAGGAAATGGCGCTGGCAAAGGCGCCGCCGCTCGGCACCTCCTTCATGGGGCTCGCCTGGGTCGGCCCCGGCATCATGCAGTACGGCACCGAGGAACAGAAACGCCGATTCATCCCGGACATTCTGGACAGCAAGGTGAGCTGGTGCACCGGCTACTCCGAGCCGAACCATGGCTCCGACCTGGCGTCGATCCAGTGCAAGGCCGTGCGCGAGGGCGATCACTATGTGGTGAACGGCCAGAAGATCTGGACTTCTGGCGCACCTTGGGCCGATTGGATCATCCTGCTCGTCCGCACGAACTGGGACGCGACGCAGAAGCACAAGGGCATTACCTGCCTGCTGGTGCCGATGACGACGCCGGGAGTCGAGGTCCGGCCGATCGAGAACATGGCCGGTGATCGCCATTTCGCTGAGGTGTTCTTCACCGACGTGCGGGTGCCGCTCGAAAATCGTCTCGGCGCGGAGGGCGAGGGCTGGATGGTCACCGTGTCTGCGCTGGCCAATGAGCGCTCGAGCATCGGCGAAGTCACGCAGATGTTCGACAAGCTCGACACCCTGCGCGACCTGGTCAGACGCAGCCGCCGCCAGGGCCGACCGGCGTCCGAAGATCCGCAGGTGCGGCGCACGCTGGCGACGTTCGAAACCCGGATCGCGGCCATGAAGTACAACGGCCTGCGCTACCTCACCCGACAGCTGAAGGGCGAACCGTTGTCATCGGAAACCTCCGTGAACAAGCTGCTGCGCGCGAGCCTCGAGATCGAGATGGACGATTTCGCGGTTGCGCTCGCCGGTCAGGCCGGGCTTGCCATGCCGGGCGCCGACACCGCGGTCGACGGCGGCCGGTGGGCAAAGTCGTCGCTGTCGTGGCCGAGCGTCGTGATCGGCGGCGGCACCCCGAACATTCAGCGCAACATCATCGCCGAGCGCATACTCGGCCAGCCCAAAGACTAAGGCAGGAGCAGACATGCCGCTTGAGGTCATCGGCGCCGGCTTCGGCCGCACCGGAACACTGTCGCTGAAACTCGCGCTCGAACGGCTCGGCTTCAGCAAGTGCTATCACATGATGGAGCTGTTCGGCCATCCGGAACACGTCGCCGAATGGCGGGCGGCGAACCGGGGCGCCGCGGTCGACTGGGACGCGCTGTACCAGGGCTACCGCGCAACGGTCGACTGGCCGTCGTGCAACTTCTACGAAACGCACATGCGCGCCTATCCAACAGCCAAGGTGATCCTGACCGAGCGCGACCCCGAGCGCTGGTACGACAGCGTCATGAATACCATCTATCCGTCCAGCCGCGCGGCCCGGGATCATGGCGACCCCGCCATGCGTCCCTGGTTCGACATGGCGTTCGAGCTGATCTGGGACGGTGTCTTCGGGGGCCGCATCGAAGACCGGGCCCACGCCATCGGCGTCTACCTCGCGCACAACCAGCGCGCGCGTCAGGTGGTGCCGGCGGATCGCCTGCTGGTGTTCGAGGCCACCCAGGGCTGGGCGCCGCTGTGCGCGTTTCTGGGTGTGCCCGTTCCCGATGAACCCTACCCGCGCGTCAACTCGACCGAGGATTTTCTGGCGCGGCGCCCGAGCCCGTGAGGCCGACGGCGGGCGCTCGTCCGCGCGTCCAAGGCATGTGGGCCTCGCTCGCGTTCCGCGACTTCCGCCTGTTGTGGTTCGGCAACCTGTGCTCGAACTTTGCCATGCAGATGCAGATGGTCGCGCGCGGCTGGCTGATCTATGACATGACCCGATCACCCATGGCCCTGACCTGGGTGATGCTGTCGTTCATGCTGCCCTCGGTCGTGTTCTCGCTGGTCGGGGGTGTGCTGGCCGATCGGGTGCACAAGCGTTCGGTGATGATCGTGGCGCAGGTGCTGAACACCGCGGCGACGGTGGTCATGGCCGCCATGATCTACACGGACAATATCCGCTTCATCGACTTCATCCTGTTCGGCCTGTTCAACGGCACGCTGCTGGCGCTCAGCATGCCTGCGCGCTCGGCGATGGGGCCGGAGATCGTCGGTCGCGAGCACATGGTCAACGCCATGGCGCTGCAGAGCGCCACGTTCAACCTGTCCCGGATACTCGGGCCCGCCATGGCCGGCGGCTTGATCGCCCTGCTCGCGCAAGGCGACACCTCGTCGATGACCAGTGTGGGTCAGGTGTTCTTCATCATCGCTGGCCTGTACACGCTGTCGATCCTGTGCACCGCGTTGATGCGGCATCGCGGCAAGTCACCCGCGCGCGGCACCAGCGCATTCGCGGACATGGTCGAAGGGTTGACCTGGATGCGCCGCGAGCGCCTGGTGCTGGGTCTGATCGTGATGGGTTTCGTGCCGATGACCTTCGGCTTCACGGTGACGTTTCTCATGCCCGCATTCAACGCCGACGTGATCCATGGCGGCCCGGAGGATTTGGGGCTGCTCATGACCGCTGCCGGGGCGGGCGCGCTGGCGGGATCGCTGGGGCTCGCGCGCGCGGGCGACTTTGCGCGTAAGGGCCGCGTCTTGTTCGTCACCGGCTACCTGTGGGCGGCGTTCGTGGTCGCGTTTGCGCTATCCGACGCGCTGCTGCCGGCGCTGCTGTTTGCCGCCGCCAGCGGCCTGGTGGGTTCGATTCTGGGCTCGCTGAACATGAGCGTGGTGCAGCTCGCCATGCCCGACGCCATGCGCGGTCGGGTGATGTCGATCATGATGATGACGCACGGCTTCATGCCGCTCGCGATCATGCCGATCAGCGGCGCAGCCGAGCGCATCGGTATCCACGAGGCGTTGACCCTCGCCGGCATTTGCCTCGGCTTCAGCATGCTGGCGCTGCGGCTGTGGCTGCCGGAACTGGCGCGCATCGACCGCGGTCATCGACCCGAAGCGACGCCCAGCCGGGCGACGACAGCAGCGGCAGACTGAAGCGCGCCAGACACGTCACCGCCACCCAGGGCATCGCCCGCCACCAGCAGCGTGCCCGCGGCATCGAGCGCCACGCAGGCATCACCGCTCCACCCGCCCGCGTATCGGGCGTAGCGCCAGCCGTGGCCCTGCGCGACCCGCGGCACGCCCGGCAGCCAGGGTTGCGCGGCTGCCAGCAGCTGCGCTGTGCGCGTTTCGACCGGTGGATCCCAGTCCGCCTCACTCCAATCCGCGCTGGCGTGCACGGTGGCCGCGGCCACGGGCGAGATTCCCTTGTGGTGATTGAGCACGATCTGGGCCACCACTCTGCCAGCCGGCACGATGCAGAAATCGTTCCTGCCCGGATCATTCGGATGCTCGTCAACGCGTTCCGAGTCCAGGGTCGCCATTGCCGCGACACAGCAGTGATAGCGGACACCGGCGAGCGCTGTTTGAACGGCCGGGTCCAGGGTCAGCCCGCCCGCCGCCGCCAGCGCCAGCGCCAGCGGCACCGGCGCCGTCAGCACGACCACGGGCGCTTCGAGCTGCAGGCCATCACCGCGAAGCTGCCAGCCGGACGCGGTGGCCGCCACCGCATCGACGCGCGCTGCCAGCGCCACGTCGAGCCCGGTCGCCAGGGCTTTTGCGATCGCAGTGATGCCGTTCATCCCGATCAGACCTTCGGGTGTGTGGCGCAAACCTGCCTGCCCGGCCAGCCCGTCGGGTAGCGCTGCGTCCAGCAGCGACCGAACGGAATGGTCTGCGAGGTCGACCCGCTGCAGGCCATGGTCGAAAACCGCGCCATCAAACCGCCGGGTCGCCAGGCGCCCGCCCACGCCACGCCCCTTATCCAGCACCCGCACCCGCACGCCCACCGCGTGCAGCGCGCGCGCGATGCAGAGCCCGGTCAGTCCGGCGCCAACAACCACCACGTCCGCCGCCCCATCAGATTCTCTCGATGGTTTGCAAATGAGAATGTCTTGCATTCAAATACCTGCCCTTGTCCAAGACGCTGCTGTCATGACCGTCACGCTTGCTGATCTCCGCGTCGGCGACCGCGCTCGCGTGGCCGGGTACTCCGGCACCGGGCCCTACGTCGATCAGCTGATTCGCCTCGGCCTGATCCCCGGCACCGCGATCGAGGTGCAGCGCGTCGCGCCGCTCGGCGATCCGGTCGAAATCCGCTTCCGCGGCTTCTCGCTGGTCATCAGGCCGGACGATGCCGGCTGCCTGCAGCTGGAGCCCGCATGACCACCATCGCGCTCGTCGGCAACCCCAACTGCGGCAAGACCACGCTGTTCAACGCCTTGACCGGTGCCCGCCAACGGGTCGGCAACTGGCCAGGCGTCACCGTCGAGCGCAAAGTCGGGCGCTACGGCCACGGCAACGACATGATACGGGTGGTCGACCTGCCGGGTACCTACGGCATCGGCGCCGGCGCGGGCGGGCTCGATGAGCAGATCACGCGCGAGTACCTAGACGGCAGCCGTCGCGATGACGAGGCCGACGCCGCCGACGTGATCGTAAACGTCATCGATGCGTCGTCGCTTGCGCGCGGTCTGTTTCTCACCACCGAGCTGCTGGAACGCCGGCATCGGCTGGTCATTGCGCTGAACATGGTGGACGTCGCTGACCGCAACGGCCTGCACATCGATGCGTTCCGGCTGGGACAACGGCTCGGATGCCCGGTAGTGCCGGTGATCGCCACGCGCGCCGACGGCGTCAACGCCCTGAAGGACGCCATCGAGGCCGCTGCCCGCGCGCCAACGCCGACGGCAGCCCGCGTCACGCCGCAGGACGCGAACGAACGCTTTCGGCAGATCGACGCCTGGCTGTCGGAGTGTCTGCGCGAAACGCCGATCCGCCGCACGCTGACCGACCGCATCGACGCCGTCGTGCTGAACCGCTGGTTGGCGTTTCCGATCTTCCTCGCCGTGATGTACCTGACGTTCCTGTTCTCGATCAACGTTGGCTCTGCGTTCATCGACCTGTTCGACGGTGTCGGCGCGGTGCTGTTTGTCGAAGGTCCGCGGCAGTTGATGATGGGCCTCGGTCTGCCGCCGTGGTTGATCGCGCTGCTCGCCGATGGCGTCGGCGGCGGCGTGCAGCTGGTCGGCACCTTCGTTCCCGTGATCGGCGCGCTGTTCCTGGCGCTGTCGCTGCTCGAAGATTCGGGCTACATGGGTCGGGTCGCGTTCATCGTCGACCGGCTGCTGCGCAATCTGGGCCTGCCCGGTAAATCGTTCGTGCCGCTGATCGTCGGCACCATCTGGCTGGGGGTCCATCCGGCCTCCGTCCTCGATTACACCGGGCCTGCCGTCGAGGCCCTGACCAGCGCGTATCGCGCCGCGATCGGCGGGTGACCGTCGATGGCGTGCTGGTGATCAGCGCCCAGCGGTTCCGCACCCAGGAGCGGAACCGCGAGGACGCCCGGGCGCGCTTGGCCGCGTTCGTGGCGGCGGGCCAGC
>CAZVMA010000013.1:9749-14306 GCA_964628545.1 uncultured Pseudomonadales bacterium
GCGCAACCTGGGCCTGCCCGGTAAATCGTTCGTGCCCCTGATCGTCGGTTTCGGCTGCAACGTACCCGCCGTCATGGCCACGCGCACCCTCGACAACCGACCGGACCGCATCCTGACCACCTTGATGGCGCCCTACATGTCCTGCGGCGCGCGCCTGACGGTGTACGCCCTGTTCGCAGCCGCGTTCTTTCCGGTCAACGGCCAGAACGTGGTGTTCGCCCTGTATCTGATCGGGATCGGTGTGGCCGTGATCACCGCCTGGATCGTGCGTCGCCACCTGCTGCATTCGACGCAGAGCGCTTTTTTGCTGGAATTGCCGGAGTATCACCTGCCCACCGTGAAGGGCCTGCTGCTGCAAACGTGGCAGCGGCTGAAGGGTTTCATCCTCCGCGCGGGCAAGGCCATCGTGCTGGTGGTTATCGTGCTGAACACCGTGAACAGCCTCGGCACCGATGGCTCGCTGGGCAATCAGAACACCGAGAAATCGCTGCTCTCCGCGATCGGTCGCGCGATCACGCCCGTGTTCGCACCGATCGGCATCACCGACGACAACTGGCCTGCGACGGTCGGGCTGTTCACCGGCATCTTCGCGAAAGAGGTGGTCGTCGGAACGCTGGATGCGCTGTACGCGCCCGGTAGTTCGGATGCAACGGTCGATCTGCGCGCCACCCTGACAGACGCTCTGCGAACCGTGCCCGACAACCTGCGCGCCATCGGCGATCAGCTGACCGACCCCCTTGGCCTTGATCTCGGCGATCTGTCCGACAGCGCAGCCGCGGCCGAGGCCCAGGCGATTGCGCAGGGGACGCTCGGCGCCATGCGCACGCTGTTTCCGAACGGCCGCGCCGCGTTCGCCTACCTGTTGTTCGTGCTGCTGTACATGCCGTGCGTCGCCACGCTGGGGGTGATCTTCAAGGAGCAGGGCGCATTCTGGGCCGTATTCAGCGCGGGCTGGTCGTTCACCATTGCCTACAGCAGTGCGGTGGTCGTCTACCAGTTACCCACCGTCCTCAGCCAACCCGTGGTGGCGCTCGGCTGGACCGGCGCGGCAGTGGCGCTGGCCGCGGCGATACTGACCGCGCTGGTGCGCTATGGCCGGCAGCGCGAGGCGCGGCTGATACCGGTGCTGCGAGTCGACTGATCAGTCCTGGACATCGGCCGGCGTCAGGGCCAGAAAGGCGCGCCAGGTATCGTCCATGTAGGGCGCCCACCGCGCAAACATGGGCGAGCGGGCCGACTCGTCGTCGCGCCCGCGCACCCAGCGCAGGTAGTGATACATGAAGCCCGACACGCGAAAGTTCATCGCGCAGTGAACGTGGATCTTCTGCCCGGCGAACACCTGCATCACCCCAAGAAAGGCCTTGAGGTCGTCCACCGTCGGGCGCTCCCACACCACCGGGATATGCACATAGCGCATGCCGAGAGTGGTGACGATCGAGCCTTCATCACTGAGCCCGTTCTCGCCCGTTGGCATGGCCAGGTTGATGACCACCCGGTAACCGTCTCCCGCCAGCGTCGAGAACTGTTCGGCGCGCGGCTGACCGCTGGTGCCGATGTCGTCGTCCAGCGCGACGAAGTTCAGGATGTCGTTCAGGTTGCTCATGATCGATCTCCGGCGGTGGCGCTGTGCAGCCCGGCAAATGCGGGGGTCGAGAGCCGCAGGGCGTGCGCGCGCACGTCCGGCGGCCAGCTCGCACTATGCCGCGAAAATCCCGCGCCGTCCCCGGCAAAAAGCGCCCGCACGGCATCTTCGAACCCAGGTGCATTCCCGGCCATCGCGTTCGCAAACCGGAACACCGACTCCTGCGCCGCGCGCACCCGATCGGCATCGCGATGTTCGCGTAACGCGCGCTCGACCAGTTTCCGCAGCGCCACCGACGCGCCGCCCGGTTGTTCGGCAAGCCAGGCCCAATGTCGCGGCAGCAGGGTCACCTCACGCGGAACGACACCGAGGCGCGGGCGGCCGCGGCCACGGGGTTGCTCTGCGCCCGTTGCTTTGTCGGCGACGGATTCAGCCCATACGGGCGGAGACGGAAGAGGTTCAGCCGCCTCGGATTCAGCGCGAGCGGCTGCGCCGCTGCCCACGCCCCCGCTTGCCCCTTCCTGCAGGGGGCGCCCCGTCAGTCGTTCACGGACATCGCTCGGCGTGCCGCGCAGGTCGACCTCGATCACGCTGCTGCTTTCAGCGTCGAATACCAACGGCTGATCGGCGGGGTGATCCTCCAGCCAGAGCCGCAGCGCTGTCGCAACCGAGACCGGGTCGCCCTCGGCCACGCACCGGTCGCCCGCAAAGGCAATCCAGGTGCGGCCGGGAACGGCCGACTGGCGATTCACTTCTGACGTATCACTGCGATGCATGGTGGGGGGTACTCCAGGATCCGGGCGCTGGCGCCCATTGGCCGCGAATTATACCCGGGCCATAATATTTTTCACCCGGATTTAATAAACGCCTTGCGCGCTCACGACGCTTCACGGCGGACGAGCTACCGTGCTGCAGGCGCGCCTTTGCAGCGACATCCTGCCGGGAGACAAAAACATGCCTGAGGGCCCCGAGGTTCGGCGGGAAGCCGACCGCATCGCACGCGTTCTGGTTGGCGCAGTGCTCGATCATGTCGAGTTTGGGCTGCCGCGGCTCGCACATCTCGCTGCTGGCCTGATCGGCCAGACGGTCTTGGCCATCGACACCCACGGCAAGGCGCTGCTCACGCGCTTTGCCGACGGCCGCACGCTCTATTCCCACAACCAGCTGTACGGCAAATGGTACGTCTGCCGCCGCGACCGACCACCGCGGACGGGCCGGTCGCTGCGCGTCGGGCTGCACACGACGACGCACAGCGCGCTGCTCATGAGCGCATCGTCGATAGAACTGCTGGATACCGATGCGCTGGCGGCGTTCCCGCCTCTGTCCCGCCTGGGGCCGGATATTTTGGCGGCAGGCCTCACCTGGCGCGTGATCGCCGAGCGTCTGACGTCAGCCGACTTTTCCGGGCGCGCGCTCGCGGGCATCTATCTGGATCAGGCTTTCATCGCCGGCATTGGCAACTATCTACGCAGCGAAATCCTGTTTGCGGCGGCCGTGCACCCGCTGCTGCGACCCCGAGATCTAGGTCGCGCCGACATTGGGCGACTGGCGCGCGCCACCCTGGACATCAGTCGACGCGCCTATGAAACCGCCGGTGTCACCAACAGTCCTGCTCACGTGCTGCGCCTGCAGCGCGAGGGTCTGCCGAGGCGCGTCTGGCGATTTGCGGTGTTCGAGCGCGCGGGTGACGCATGCCATCGCTGCAACACTCCGATCGAGCGGATTGAGGCCACCGGGCGTCGGCTGTATCTGTGCCCCGGTTGTCAGCCCTCAAGCCCAGTCGTGTCTCGTCCCAGGTAGCGACGCGCGGTAGCCAGAGCGCTCGACACCGCCTGGTGCATGTCGAGGTAGGCATATAGTCCACAGCGCCCAATGAAGGTCATGTCCGGTGCCGGCAGGGCCGCATAGCGCTTGTAGGTCTCTCGATTCGCGCCGGCCAGATCCTTCACCGGGTAAAAGCGCTCGAAGCCGTTGTCGCGGTAGTCACACGGCTCTTCGAACGTCAGCGACGTGAATGCCGGGTTGTCGCCGTGACCGGGAAAGTTCTTCCACTCCGTGACCCGGGTGTGCGGACCATCGTGGGTGAAGTTCACCACCGCCACCGGAAACAGATGTGCGGTCGGAAAATCGAAGGTATGAAAACGGATCGAACGATACGGCAGTTCTCCGAACCGGAACTGATGGAATTCGTCGATCGGCATGGAATTGAACACGTGCGCGTACGCGTCCGTCATGCCGCGCTCAAAGGGGGTATTCAGCGTCACCGTGATGCCGGAATGATCGAGGATCGACTCGACCAGCGCGGTGTAGCCGTGGGTGGGCATCGCCTGGAACGCGTCGTCGGGAAAATAGTATTCGTTCAGGTCGTCACGCACGGGCACACGGTTCAGGATATCCGGGCTCAGCGCCTCGATCTCGACGCCCCACATCTTGCGGGTGTAGGGCCGAAAGAACGTGTCCACCACGCGGTCGGCACCCACGATCGCGCTGGTCTCGCGATTCACCGGCAGGGTGACCAGTCGCCCGTCCGCCAGCGCCGCCTTGACCTTGTGCTTGTAGGGAATCCACGTCGTAAAGCGCGACAGCCATTCCACTACGCGAACATTGTTGGTGTGAAAGATATGCGGGCCATACCGGTGCACCCTAATACCCTGCGCGTTGACCGCATCATAGGCGTTGCCCGCCACATGATCCCGACGGTCGATGACCTGCACGCGCATGCCTGCGTCGGCGAGTTCGCGCGCAATGGTCACTCCGGCCAAGCCAGCGCCCACGATCAACACCGGCTTATCGGTCGCTGTGCTCATTTCCATTTATCCTGCTGTAGCCTTGAGGTTCCGCGCCAGAAAGAGCTCGCGCTCGAACGGGTCGACAATGATCGTGGCCGGCAGTCCGACAGCACGCAAACCCGCCAGCCAATGGTTCCGGCGAAAGAGACCGTAGACGTGTGTGTCGTGCAGAACACGCGGCGCTCG
>CAZVMA010000013.1:14316-17882 GCA_964628545.1 uncultured Pseudomonadales bacterium
AGGTCATGTCCACCTCGCACGTGGTTGCCGGCGCCTCTGGCCGGGGCTGTTGTCCATATCGCGCCCACTCGAGGTAACGCAGGCTGCGGTCTGGCCCATCGCTGCCGCCGTGATCAGTGTAGGGCTCGAACGTTTCCGCCACGTGGTCCGGCGCCAGCAACACCCAGCCCCCGGGCCGGCAGTGTGCCGCAATGGTCTCGAACAAGGCCGCCAGGTCCTGTTCCGTGCACATGTAATCAATGGCGTCGTGCACGAACACGACGTCGAACGTGCGGCCGAGACGGACGCTGCGCATATCCGCGACGTGGCAGTTTGCTGCAGGAAGCAACGACCGGGCGTGCGCCAGCATGCGTGGCGACAGATCCACCAGCGCCACGTCGGAAAACGCCGGTGCGAGGTGATAGGCGTTGTTGCCGCCACCGGCACCAAGTTCCAGCAAGGTTCCACCCAACGCCATGCCCTGCGCCCGCAGGCAATCCAGGAAAAACGCGGCTTCCTCCGCGTAGTCGGCCACCGGCGACAGCAGCGGCCACCAAGGGGCAAGGTCGTCGTACATCAGCAGTGATGCAACGTCCTGCAGCGCATCCTCGGCACCTCTGCCTTTCGAGGCGCGATCGGTAACGCTCACTGACTGAAGATCCGCGTGACGTCGGCGCGATGCCGTACGGCCAACGCCGCACACAGCTCGATGCTCTCCCGCGCCTGTGCGAGCGCGCGTGGCCCACCCTCGAGATCCTCAGCCAGCGGGCCGAACCACGCTGCAAGCGCGGCCGCGCGCTCGGCATCGCAGGCGCGCGCGCCAAGCCACACCAGGCCACCTCTGCGCCAGGCGGGAATGCGGGCCAGCAGCTGCTCCCGGTGCGCCGGAACCTGAATCCAGTTCCAGATCGCGTCCTGCTGAGCCTCGTTGTCGGCGAGCGCGTAAGCCAGCTCGGCGGCTTCGTTATCGCGCAACCGGGCATCGCCCAGCAATTGCAGCAAACGCGGCGTCAGGGCCGGATCGCGGGCATAACCCAGCGCGCCGACCACGCGACTGCGGAACAGCGGGTCCTCCGATATCGTGAGCAGCTCGACTGCCCGATCCCAGATCTCGGCACCGCGATCTTCCACCGCGATACGCACCGCAGAAGCGAGCAGATCCGGATCAATGCGCGCTTCGACATTCGATTCCCCTGCCGCGTGCAGCAGGTAGCGCTCCCCCTCTTCGGCCAGTCGAGCACGCAAGCCCGGGTCGTTGCCAAACAACCCGACTGCGCGTGCCAGCACGACCCGGTGGCGGGCCGCCTCGACCGTGTCATCCGGACGAGGATTAAGACCCAGCGCAGCCAACGGCTCGCCGTAAAGCGCACGAATGCGCGCCTCGACGCCGGCGCGCGCCGCCGGCGTTACGGCCAACCAATCGCGCATGCTGATGAGATTGCCGAGCTGAGCCGTCGCCACCTGCCAGTCCGGATGGGCGGCCGCCCGCGCAAACCCCTCGATCATGGTTCCCGCATCGACCCTGCCGGCCCGAAAGGCGGATGACAATGCGGCAAACAGCACCCTCGCCTCATCCCGATCCAGTTTGTTGACGTGGGCAAAGGCTCCATCCCAGCCGCGTTGATCGAACTCGAATCGGTAATAGCCGGCGCCATTGGCGTTGGGCATGATCCAGGCCGGGCACTGCGACGTAGGCAACTCGATGATCGCCTCCGCAGACCCGACCCGCGCGCAGGTCTCGTCGGTCGCCGCTTTCGCCCCGGACGCGGCTTCGGCCGGATCCGGGAACCGTACGCACACCGGCAGATCCCAGGTCTGCTGCCCCGACGCTCGAGATCCGAGCGGCAGCGATCGCGACTGCCGCACGCGCACACGCGGCGTCTCGCCGCCGCAGTCCAGCGTCAGGTTCAGCAGCGGCACACCGGGCTGGAAGAGAAAACTGGAGAACATGTCGACGATGGCAGGGTCGCGCGAGCCCTGAGCGAGCGACTCCAGAAAATCGTGCACGTCCGCCACCCCGTGCTCAAAGCGCCGCATGTGCGTGCGCACCCCGGAGCGGAAGGCTTCGACACCCAGCGCGGCCTCGAACATGCGCAGCACCGCGCCGCCCTTCGCGTACGTGATGCCGTCAAAGGCATCCGCGATGTCGTGGTTGGTGCGCACCGGCTCGCGGATCTGACGCGCAGATGCCAGCGAGTCCGAGACCATCACGGCGAGCGTCGAGTCGAGCACGTCCGATGCAAAACCGAGATCCGGGAACACCTCGTGCGCGGCCTTGGCCGCCATCCAGCTGGCAAACGACTCGTTCAGCCAGATGTCGTCCCACCACCTCGGCGTCACCAGATTGCCGAACCACTGATGCGCCAGCTCGTGCGCATGAATGCTGGCAAAGCGTCGACGCTCGGCGACAGTCGGCTGCTCGCCCAGCAGCAGGAAGCCCTCCCGATACGTGATCGCACCCACGTTTTCCATGGCGCCGGCGGAAAAATCGGGAACCGCGATCAGATCGATTTTCGGATACGGCATCGGATAGTCGAAGTAGCGCTCCAGCGCCGCGACCAGCCCGGCAGTATTGGCCAGCGCATAGCGCATGCGCGCTCCCTTGCCCCGCGCCGCCACTCCGCGCAGCGGCAGCGGGGTCTTGCGCACGTCATTCGGCGGTATCGGCGCCCACTCGACCACGTCCAACGGGCCGACGGCAAAGGCGATGAGGTAGGTCGGCAACGGCGGCGTCTCTGCGAAACTGCGCCGCACGAACCCGGGTCGAACAGGGACGCTCGCGATCTCGGGTGTGGCCGTGATCACGGCGTGTTCGGCACGCGCGGTCACGTGAATCTCAAACGGCGTCTTGAACGCCGGTTCATCGAAGCCGGGAAACGCCAGCCGAGCGGACGTCGCTTCGAACTGCGTGAACGCGTAGTCGTCGCCGCCGGAAGTGACCCGGTACAAACCCTCGAGCGCGTCGTTGAAGGGCGCGTCCCACTCCAGGTGCAGACGTGCGGGGCCACTGGACCACGGCTCCGGCGCTTCCAGCAGGGCGACGCCGCTAGGGTCCACCTGTCGGTACTGTGCCTGCTGGCGAATACCGTTCTGCTCGATGCTGGCCTCGTGCACGGACAGGTCGGCGCCGTGGAGCCACAGCGTGCGCTGCGCCGATCGCATATCCACATCGATCGTGACGCGTCCCCGAAACCGATCAGTGGTCGGATCGATCTCGAGATCCAGCACATACCGGCGCGGGACGACATCGCCGCCCAGTTGGCCAGCCGGCATTTCCGCCGAGTGGGCCGCCTCGACGGCGCGCGCGGACCCCGAACCCGCGGCGAGACACATCGCCGTAATCAGTGTTCGCAGTAGCCAGCGCATGAACCGACAACTCAGCTCTTGGGACCAGCGGCCGTTGGTGTGACCCGCGTCAGACAGCCGTCGACTGCCCACCACCCTGCTTGATCCAGTCTGTTTATCCGCCACGCGCCGCTCGCCCGATCCGCCGCCCGAAACGGGGCTCTTCTTAACACAACCGGCCGCGCAATGCCCATGCTCGCGCTGCGCCCGTCATTTGTACTCGATCAGGCCGGATCGTCGCC
>CAZVMA010000014.1:0-4628 GCA_964628545.1 uncultured Pseudomonadales bacterium
CACGGACGGGGCGGTTCGGCAGGGCGTGGCGTTCGGCACGCCGGCCTCGGGCATCCGGCCCGACTCGCTGGACTATCCCGGCCTCGACGCCTTCATTTTCGTCGATGCCGCGAACCAGCCCCGCTTCGCGCCGCGCGATGGCACGGATGGCCTGCTGGACGATGCCGAGGTGCGCGTGATCCTGCGTGAGGCGCTGGCCATCGCCAATCGCGCGCGCGCGCAGATCCGCCGGCCGCTCGGCACCAGCGCCCGCGTCACCATTTCCGTGGTCGACACCCGGGGCGAGATTCTGGGCATGGTGCGCACGCGCGATGCGCCCGTGTTTGGGGCCGATGTTTCGCTGCAGAAGGCGCGCTCGGCCACGCTGTTCTCGGCCGCCAGCGCGGCAGATTTTCTGAACGCGCTGCCGCCAGCCCAGTATCTGGGCACGGCGCCGGGGACCGTCAGCCTTAGCGCCAGCCCGATCAGCGTGTACGTCGAGGACCTGCGTGCATTCACCGGTTTGCCGACCCTGCTTGGTGACGGGGCGGTTGCCTTTGCCGATCGTTCCATCGGTAACCTGGCGCGCCCGTTCTACCCTGACGGTCTCGAGAGCGAGCCGCACGGTCCGCTGTCGAAGCCGTTTGCGAGCTGGAGCGCGTTCTCCACTGGCCTGCAGCTCGATCTGGTCAACAACGCCATCCTGCAGCACGTGCTGTTCGTGGCCGGTGTCGGCACGCCGGACGTGGGCAGCAACTGCGCCGGCATCGAGCTTGCGTCCACGCTGGCTGCGACCGCGACCACCGACAGCCTGCAGGCGGCTAACGGACTGCAGATTTTCCCCGGCAGCGTGCCGATCTACCGCGGCAACAGTCTGGTCGGGGGCATCGGCGTGTCCGGCGACGGCATTGACCAGGACGACATGATCGCCTTCATGGGCCTGCACAACGCCGGTGTCGCCCTGAACGGCACGGTCAGCAACGCGCCGGCCGCGCTTCGGGCGGATACCCTGTCGCCGCGCGATGTTCGCCTGCGCTACGTGCAGTGCCCGCAGGCGCCGTTCCTCAACAGCAGCGAGGAGGACGTGTGCGCAAACAAGTGAATCGACTGATGTTGGCGGGCGGGGCCGTGCTGCTGCTGGCAACCGGCTGGCCGGCGGACGTGCGCGCCGCGGACGCGGTGTGCTACCAGAACGATCAGGGCCGCATCGTCCAGCGCCGGCGTCCCGGCTACAAGCCGGTGCCGTGCCCGGGCGCGGAAGCCCAAGCGGAAGCGGGGGTCGCAGAAGACGGCTCGAGCACGATCGAATCCGCCGCCCCGGTCTCGAACGCCGCCACGCGCCGCCGCATACCGCAGCAGGAGTGGGCCCGTCGATCGCCCGCCATGGCCGACCGCCAGCCGAACCCGGCCTCGGTGGTGCCGCGCCCGGGCCTGCCGGACTACGTCGACCGCGTGCCGTTGCCGGATCGCTGGCGCATCGTCAATACGCTCGGCTATCCGGACAACTGGTGGGACCCGTACAACCAGAACACGATCAAGGGCGACCGACCCATTCACGGCGACTGGTTCTTCAATCTGGGCGTGATCTCCGACACCGTGGTCGAAGTGCGCGACGTGCCCACGCCGGTCGGCGGCAACTCGACCGGCAGCCCCGGTGGTGTCGGTATCTTCGGCAGCCCGGAACAGCTGGTGGCGGTGGAGAATCTGGCGCTCGAATTCGTGTACTTCCAGGGCGACACGGTATTCCGGCCGCCGGACTGGGAGTTCCGGTTCATTCCCGTATTCAACGTCAATCACGTCCAGCTGGACGAGATTCTCGGCGTGAACGTGAACCCGCGGCACGGTGATGACCGCACCGACGAGCATGTCGGCATTCAGGCCCTGTTCGTCGACAAGCATCTGCGCAACGTCTCGGATCGCTACGACTTCGACAGCCTGCGCGTGGGCATCCAGCCGTTCTCGTCCGACTTCCGCGGCTTTCTGTTCCAGGACAACCAGCTCGGCGTGCGGCTGTTCGGCAACCGCGCGAACAACGTGTTCCAGTACAACCTGGCCTGGTTCCGTCGGCTCGAAAAGGACACCAACAGCGGCCTGAACGATGTCGCCAAGTCAGTGCGCGACGACGACGTGATCGCCGCAAACGTGTACTGGCAGGATTTTCCGGTGAAGGGCTTCGTCTCCCAGGCGACGGTGATGCACAACAGCAACCGGGAAGATGACGACTTCTACTACGACGAGAACGGCTTCATCCAGCGCCCGGCATCGATCGGGGGCGAACGCCCGCGCGCCTACGAGGTGACCTACCTTGGATTGAACGGCGACGGGCATTTCGGGCGCCTGAACTTGACTGCGTCCGGTTACCTCGCGGTGGGCACCGGCGATGGCGGTACGTTCGTCGACCGGGACGTCGACATCGCGGCCGGCTTTGTCGCGGCCGAGGCGTCGCTGGACTACAACTGGATCCGGCCGCGCCTGTCGTTCCTCTACGCCACGGGCGACGATGACCCGTACGATGACGAAGACAACGGCTTCGACGCGATCTTCGAAAATCCGCAGTTTGCCGGCGCGGACACCAGCTATTGGATTCGTCAGGCGGTGCCGCTGGTTGGCGGTGGACGCGTGGCGCTCTCGGGTCGCAACGGCGTGTTGCCGTCGCTGCGCTCATCCAAGGAAGAGGGCCAGTCGAACTTTACCAATCCGGGCCTGTGGCTCGCGGGCGGCGGCGTCGATGTGGACGTGCTGCCGGAACTGCGCGCAACGGTGAACTGGAACTACCTGCGCTTCGATCGCACCGAGGTGCTCGAGGCGGCCCGCAATCAGGCGCCGATCGATGAAGAGATCGGCCACGACGTGTCCGTATCGTTCACCTACCGGCCGTTCATGACGCAGAACGTGGTGTTCCGCGCCTCGTGGGCGCGCCTGCTGCCCGGCGCCGGCTGGGATGATTTGTTTCCCGACGAAGACGCCGACTACATCCTACTCAACCTGGTGCTCGCATACTGATGGTCACACGAACCGTATTGGCAGGTCTCGTTGTCGCGCTGGCGCTGCTCGGCCCCGACGCGCACGCGAGTGCCGCGCACAAGGCAGTGGAACGCGATTACGTGATGGCGCCGGCCGCGCCCGCCCGGCAAACGGTCGCCGAGGCCGAGGCCAAGAGCGCTGGCTGCGTGTCGTGCCACACCCAATCCGACACCAAGACCATGCACACCAACCCGGCGGTGCGTATTGGCTGCACCGATTGTCACGGCGGCAATGCCGACGTTTCCCTGCCGGGGGGCGTCGCTCAGGGCGACGGCCGCTACGTCGAGGTCAAGGAAGCCGCGCACGTGCTGCCGCGCTATCCCGATGACTGGCATTACCCGTCCAGCGCCAACCCGGAACGCACCTACACCCTGCTGAACCGCGAGGCGCGCGAGTTCATCCGGTTCACCAACCCGTCCGATAACCGCGTGGCGTCGCTGGCCTGTGGCGCATGCCACCAGGCGGTCATCGAAGCCTCGATCCGCAGTCTCCACGCCACCGGCGCCATGCTCTGGGGCGGCGCCGCGTACAACAACGGCATTCTGCCGTTCAAGAACTACATGATCGGCGAGTCGTATACCGAGGACGGTCAGCCGTCGATCCTGTACGGGCCGAAGGTGCCGGACGAACTGAAAGACGAGATGGAAGCCAAGGGCATACTGCCCTACCTGTACCCGCTGCCGACCTGGGAAACCGTGAAGCCCGGCGACATCTTCCGCGTCTTCGAGCGCGGCGGGCGCAACATCAGCAACCTGTTCCCGGAGACCGGCCTGCCCAATTCGCTCGGCCAGCTGCAGCGTCTGGAAGAACCGGGTCGGCCGGATATCCGGCAGTCGAATCGTGGCCCGGGCACCGGGGCGCGCATTTCGGTGCCGCTCATCAACATCACCAAGACGCGCTTGAACGATCCGTTCCTGTGGTTCTCCGGCACCAACGACCAGCCGGGTGATTACCGCAATTCCGGCTGCGCATCGTGTCATGTGGTGTACGCCAACGACCGCGATCCGCGACATTCCGGTCCGTACGCGCAGTACGGCCACGAAGACCAGAGCGTCACGGTGGATCCGACCATTCCGAACGACCGCACCGGTCATCCACTGCGGCACGTGTTTACCAGCGCGATACCGACCAGTCAGTGCATGATCTGCCACATGCACCAGCCCAACATGTTCATGAACACCTTCTTGGGCTACACCATGTGGGACTACGAGTCCGACGCGCCGCACATGTGGCCGGAGGAGCAGCAGTACCCGACCGACGCCGAAACGCGCAAGGTGCTCGACCGGAACCCTGAGGGCGCCGCGCCGCGCGGGAAGTGGGCCGACGTCGAGTTCCTGAAGAACGTCTCGGAGCTGAACCCGGAACTGACGGACACCCAGTTCGCGGACTATCACGGACACGGCTGGAACTTCCGCGCCATCTTCAAGCGCGACCGCAAGGGCACCCTCCTCGACAAGCAGGGCAAGCCCGTGGCGGACGACGACCCGGAAAAGTTCATGAAGAAGGACGGCTCGCCGGGCAAGGCCGTGCACCTGAAATCGATCCACCTGGAGCTCGGCTTCCACTGCGTCGATTGCCACTTCGCCCAGGACGTGCACGGCAACGGGCACATCTACGGCGAGGTC
>CAZVMA010000014.1:4638-5187 GCA_964628545.1 uncultured Pseudomonadales bacterium
GAAGGCAAAAAGGTGTCGGACGACGACCCGCAGAAGTTCAAGAAAGCCGTGCACATGTCTTCGATTCACGTTGACGTAGGCATGCACTGCGTGGACTGCCACTTCTCTCAGGACAACCACGGCAACGGGCACATCCACGGCGAGGTGGCCCTGGCGGTGGAAATCGGCTGCAAGGACTGCCACGGCACCGCCAAGGCCTATCCGAATCTGTACACCTCCGGACCGGCCGCGCTCGAGGGCGGTATGGACCTGACCGCCCTGCGCACGCCTGACGGTCGACGGCGTTTCGAGTGGATCGGCGACAAGCTGTATCAGCGCTCCATGCTGGATCCGAAACTCGAGTGGGAGATGTCGCTGGTCAAGGACACGGTGACCCCGGATCACCCGCAGTACAACGCGGTGGCCGCCCGGTCGAAGCTGATGAGCCGCGACACCGCGACGCAAAGCTGGGGACCTGAGGTGCCTGCAGCCGAGCTCGCGCACTCTGACGACAACATGGAGTGCTACACCTGCCACACGTCGTGGACGACCTCCTGCGGTGGCTGTCAC
>CAZVMA010000014.1:5197-9791 GCA_964628545.1 uncultured Pseudomonadales bacterium
GCCGATCGAGGCCAACTGGAAGACCGAGCGTCATCACTACGAAGGCGGCGAGAGCCGTAACTACGCCACCTACAACCCGCAGGTGGCGCGCGATGACATGTTCCTGCTCGGCATGCGCGAGCCGACCAAGAGCGGCAAGGTGGCGCCGGTGCGGTCTACGTCGGCGCTGGTGCTGTCGTCCACCAACTCCAACCGCGAGAAGATCTACATTCAGCAGCCCCCGATCGCCTCGAGCGGCTATTCCTCGCAGGCGTTCAACCCCCACTACCCGCACACCGAGCGCAAGACCGAGACCAAGATGTGCGAGGACTGCCACATCTCCGAGCGCAACGACAACAACGCCATCATGGCGCAGCTGCTGATGTTCGGGACGAACTTCATCAACTTCGTCGGCTATCACGCCTGGGTGGGCGCGGAAGGTTCGCTGGAAGCGGTGCAGGTGACCGAGTGGGACGAACCGCAGGCGGTGATCGGCAGCTACCTGCATCGCTACGCGTATCCGGACTGGTTCCGCGACCATGAGCAGCGCGATCAGAAGCTCGAGCACGGCTACAACCATCCAAGCGGCCCGATCAACTGCGTGCAGCTGCGCGGCGAATACGTGTTTGCCTCGGCAGGCCCCGGCGGCACGCGCGTGTTCGACGCCGCCAGCGTCGCCAACAAGGGCATCTCGCAGCGCATCATCACCGCGCCGTTCAGCCCGCTTGGCCATGACACACGGGTCGAATCGAAGAACGCCACCTGCATGGCCCTGCCGACCAATCAGCCGGTAAATCCAGCGCGCAATGAGGGCGAGCTCATGCGCGTGACGAACATGGAGCAGCCGATTCACCCGATCTACAGCCACATGTTCATCACCGACTCGGAAGAGGGGTTGATCGCGGTCAACGTCAACACGCTGGTGGACGGTGAGCCGCGCAACAACTTCCTCGAGCGAGCGGTGACCTGGAATCCGGGCGGTGTGCTGAACGGCGCCCGCTTCATCACCATGGGCGGCTACTACGCGTACATCCTCACGCCAACTGCGCTGGTGATCGTGAACGTCGATAACCCGCTCGCGCCTGTGTTGACGGCCACCGTGCCGCTGAACCAGCCGCGCGGTGCGTCGCTGCAGTTCCGCTACTTGTTCGTGACCGACGCGGATGGGCTGAAGGCGATCGACGTGACAAACCCCAAGGTGCCTGCGCTGGTTGCCAACAACACGGTGCCGGTGCCGGACGCCCACGGGGTGTTCGTATCGCGCACCTATGCGTACGTGGCCGCAGGTCGCGACGGATTGATGATCGTTGACGTCGAGCGACCGGAAGCCATGCGCCTGTACCGGCAGTTCAACGCGGACGGTCAGCTGAAGGACTCGCGCGACGTGGTGGTGGCGTCCACCAATGCCTCGTTGTTTGCCTACGTTGCGGACGGGGCTGGCGGACTGAAGGTAGTGCAGCTGACGTCACCCGAGCTGCAGCCCAAGTTCTACGGTTTCAGCCCCGAGCCGAACCCGCGGCTGATCGCGCACTTCCCCACGTCGACGCCGGCGCTCTCGCTGTCGAAGGGCCTCGAGCGCGACCGCGGTGTTGATGAGACGGGCGGACAGGTGGCCGTGTTCGGTCGTCGCGGCTCGCGTCCCTTCACGCTGCCGGAAATGCATCGGCTGTATCTGAAGGACGGCCAGCCTTGGTTCGTGAATAACGCGCCGGCCGCCGGTGCTGCGGCTCAAAGCCGTCGCGCGGAGGGCCGTGCGGCCGCCGTTTCTGCATCTGCGGCGCTGGCAGCCCCCGCGGCGGATGCCCCCGCAGCGGATGCGCCTGCCGGCGCTGTACCGGGAGGCGGTCGGTGAGGTCGCCAGTGAGTGCGCCGGCGCTCTTGTTGCTGACGGCCGCGCTGGCCCTGGCCGGGCTCGCGTCGGCCGAGCCCATCGACCAGAAGAAGCACATGGGCGTCGCCAGCTGCGCCACCGGCGTTTGCCACGGCAAGCTCGAGGAGCAGACAAACAGCACCGTCTGGCTGAACGAATACCGCATCTGGTCCGCGGAGGATCGCCACGCCGGCGCTTATCAGACCTTGATGAGCGCAGAGTCGAAGACTATTGCCCGCAAGCTTGGGTTGCCGGCGGCGCACACGGCGAAGATCTGTCTCGACTGCCACGCTGACAACGTGCCGGCCGAGCAGCGGGGGCCGAAGTTCCAGCTGTCCGACGGGGTCGGCTGCGAGGCGTGCCACGGCGGCGCTGAACTGTGGCTGCAAACCCACACCGAGCCCGGCACCCGACATGCCGACAACCTGGCCAAGGGCATGCTCGCTACCGAGGACATCAACGTCCGGGCCGAGGTCTGCCTGTCCTGCCATCTGGGAACGAAAAACCAGTTCGCAACCCACCAGATCATGGGTGCCGGACATCCTCGTCTGACGTTCGAGCTGGAGGCCTACACGGTCAACCAGCCGGCGCACTACGGCGTCGATGAAGACTACGTCGAGCGCAAGGGCGCGCCGAGCGGGTTCGACGTCTGGCGTGCCGGTCAGCTGCAGAGCGTGCGCCGCAATCTGGAGTTGCTGAACACCGACCTGCTCGGCAGCGGTGTGCCGGATTTTTCGTTCTACGACTGCCACAGCTGCCATCATCCGATGGATGACATCCGCTGGTCCGACGTGCGTCGCCAGCAGGGGCTCCATCCGGGTGGGCTACGGCTGCAGGATCAGCACCTGTACATGCTGCAGGCCGCCGCCACCGTGTTGGCGCCGACCCAGCTGGATACCCTGCGGCGTTTGCACGTCAACTATCTGAAGGCGGGTCAGCAAAGTATTCCGGCGACCCGTGCGGCGGCGACCGAACTGGCGCAGTGGCTCGACAGCCAGCCCTGGACCACCGGCAAGGCGAGCGAGGCGCAGGCGCGGGCCGTGCGCAAGGCTATCGGTCAGCTGGGCGCCAACGGCACCCTCACCGATTTCGCGGCCGCCGAACAGGCCTTCCTGGGCATTGAAAGCCTGTCCTACCATCTCGGCGACCACGACCGTTTGCAGGGCGCACTGGATGCCGTGTTCGCGACGGTGGAAACCGATCGCGAATTCGATCCGGCCAAGTTCCGCGCGGCCATGGGTCGCTTGGCCTCGGGGCTGTAGCCCGATGAGCACGTTCGGCGTGCACACCCTCACGGGCGTCCGACACCGGACCAACGAGGATTCGCACGGCGCGGTGCCCTCGCGCGGCGTCTGGGTAGTAGCGGACGGCATGGGCGGCCATGCAGCAGGCGAGGTGGCGAGCCAGGTTGCTCGGGACAGCGTGGTCGCGGGCGTCCGGCGCGGGCAGTCGCTCAGCGAGGCGATCGCCGCAGCCCACGCGGCCGTGGTGGCGGCCTCCGCCGAAGTGCGGGCACGACGCGGCATGGGCTCGACCGTAGTGGCCGTCGAAATCGAGCGCCGCTCCGGCGCCGCCAAGGTGGCTTGGGTGGGCGACAGCCGCGCGTACTTGTGGCGCGATGGCGAGCTGCGGCGGCTGACCCGGGATCATTCTTTGGTGCAGATGCTGGTCCAGCAGGGCGAGATCAGCCCGGCACAGGCCGAGACGCACCCGGACCGCAATGTGCTGGTGCGCTGCCTCGGATTCGACGAACCGAAGATTGATCAGGTGCGGATGCAGCTCGAGCCGGGCGATGTCGTACTGCTGTGCACCGATGGCTTGACGACCGAGGTGAATGATCGCGGCCTCGCCGAAATCATGGGCGCAACCGACAACCCGCAGGATTGCGCGCAAGCCCTGATTCAGGCGGTCGAGGCGCGGCGGGGCGGTGATGACGCAACCGCGATAGTCATTCGCTACGCGCCGCCGTCACCCCATTGGCTGCCGATCGTGGCGGGTGCTTTGACTGGTGCACTGGTGTTTCTAATCTGGCTGTGGATGAGATCGCAATGAGCGGCTTTTTTCTGATCAAGGGCGACGATCCAAAGGGTGATGCGCGTACTGAAATAACCGGCTCGATGTTGGTCGGACGCAGCGATGATGCGGCTTTGCGGGTGACGGAAGGCCATCCATCGCGACGCCACGCCATGCTGACCGTGAACGATGACGGGCTCTGGGTCGAGGATCTTGGCTCTGCGAACGGCACCCGCGTGAACGGCGCCGAGATCAGCACCCGCACCCTGCTGCACAACGGCGATCAGGTGGCGTTTGATCTGGCTGTCTTTGTCGTCGAGGCGCCGGTGCCGGTCGAGGCCGAGCCGGACGGCGACGTCACGGTGATCCGGCGCATGCCGGCGAGTAATGCCACCGTCATTCGTCAGGTGCCCGCGGCGGCGCCTGCGTCGGCTGCCCCAGAGTCGGCGGTCGCTGCGTCGGCAGCCGCGCCCGCGGTATCCCCTTCTGTCACCTCCGGCGAGCACGAACCTGCCGCCCCACCGCCGCTATCCGAGGCCGAGGCCCTGCAGAAGCACGTCCCGCGCAGCTGGGCAGACCCGGACTATCAGGGCGAGGGCACGCGAATCCTGTCCGCGGACGAGATGCGCGCCATGGCGTCAGGCGGCGGTAATCTGCCGGCTACGCCCGGCGAGGCGCCCGCGCCCGTCGATGGCATTGTGGGTTTCGCCAACCCCGGCATTGGCGACCTAG
>CAZVMA010000014.1:9801-15416 GCA_964628545.1 uncultured Pseudomonadales bacterium
CCCATCTGGTGATTCTGGCCGGCCCTGCGGCCGGTATGGGCTTTCCTCTCGATGAAGACCAAAACGAATGGTCCATCGGCACCGCAGACGAGCGGGATATCCGGCTCGAGTTTTCCGGTGTCTCGGCCTTTCACGCCAAGATCAGCCAGGAAGGCGGCCGCTGGCGCATCATCGATCAGATGTCGGCCAACGGCACCTGGGTGAATGGTCAGAAGAGCACCATCAGCTATCTGCAGGATGGCGACAAGCTGCGTTTTGCGCAGGTCGAGTGCGAGATTCGCATCCCGAGCGGCAAGCGCGGCTCAGCCAAGTGTGCGCTCAACAAGTCAGCGGGCGTCAGCTCGAGCGGCGCCACGCGCATGATCGTCATCGGTGTGGTGGTCTCCGCGATCACCGGCGCTGCACTCTGGTTTGCCAGCCGTTTGCTGTAGCGCCTCTCGATGTGCGGCGCGTGCGTCAGCGCGCGGCGAGCGGCACGAAGAAAAAGTCGCCCACCTCGTGGCCCGCGGCCTTGATGGTTTTGAACTCGGGCGTTTGCTCGAACTTGAGCTCAGCGGCGCGCTCGGTGACCTTCTCGCGCAGACGCAGGAACAATTCCGGCGACGGCAGCAGGCGATCGTTACGCTCGAGCTCGTCCAAAAATGCTTTGGCGAACACAGAGTTGTTACCGCCGCCTTCGTCCAGCACCGGCTGATCGCCGCCAGATGACAGCAGCAGGCGCGAGCGCTTGCCGAGCTTGAACTTGAGGAACTCCATGTTGCTGTACTGGGGGCCGTTGTCGCCGACCATGAGGAAGCTGGGCTCGGTCGACAGCAGTCCGGCATAGCAGGAATCGGCCACCACCAGCACGCGCTTGGCGCGGATGCGCGATAGGTGGCCGGTGACGAACTCGTTGGCCACCCAGAAGGTGTTGCGCGGCGGCGCCTCGGCGTTTGACGGCAACCAGTAGCCGATCTCGGCGCCGCCCGTGTTCAGCCGGTTGCCGTGCCCGGCGTAGAACAACAGCAGGTTGTCCTCCTCGCCGATCACCTCGTACAGATCGTTGATCGCTTTCATGACGGCCACGTTGTCGCCGTCCTGCACGGTGAAGACCGTGAAGCCGTAGCGCTCTTCCAGAATCTTGCGCGCGCGTTCCAGGTCGGACAGCGGGGTGGTGAGGCTTTCGATCGCGGAATAGTTCTGATTGCCGATCAGCAGCGCGAAATAGCGTCCGAGGGAGACACCGCTGTAGGAGCGCATGACCGCATCCACGTCGCGTACCGAATCGTTCGGGTCGAGCATAATGGGCTGGCGCGTGCGCAGACCTTCCTCGGTTGTCGCGGCGGCAACCGTGGGGTTGGCACCCGTCGAGTCGGCCGTCGCGTCGTCGCTGGCGGGTTCGGCCGCAGCAAGGGCGTCGGCCGGTAGCGCGCCCAGCTTGCCCGCGCTGTCGTCGCGCTGCGACTTCAGCTGCTCGATCAGGCTGTTCAGCATCTGGACTTCGGTCTCGGCTTCCGCGCTTGCCTCTGCGCTGGCGCTCAGCTTGTCGCGCAGCTCCTGCAGGCGCTTGTTCAAGAGCTCGATTTGCGCATCCTTCTCGGCGACGGCCTGTTTCAGCTCGGCGCGCAGGGCATCCTGCTCACGGCGGGCAGCCGAGGCAAAGATCACGTCATCGGCCTGAATGCCCCACGCCTTGCGGTACCAGTTCAGGGCCGTGACCTGATCCTGCGGCACACCCAGACCCTGCTCGTAGAGGGTGCCGAGGTTGAACTGGGCGCGTGTGTTACCTTGTGCTGCGGCTTTCTCGTACCAGATGCGGGCGGCTTCATAGTTGGGCTGACCGCCGAGACCGCGCTCGAAGATTTCGCCCACGTTCACCTGCGCCTCGGCATCGCCGGTTTCCGCGGCGGGCATCCAGACGTTGAGCGCCGACCGATAGTCGGCCCGATCATAAGCCACGTATTCACCGCCGCGAATCTCGCAATCAGAGGCGGTGGTGCGGGTGGGGCGTCGTGGCGTGAGGAACGTGCGGGTACCGAGCCGGCGCACCTGACCAGGCAGCAGGCAGTCGACGACGTACAGTTCGGCCACCTCGCGGTAACCCTGCATGGCAGAATCAGCGGCGGGGCCCGCAGCCTGCGACGTGGCAAGCGGTGTAGCCACCAGCAAACCAAACAGCGCGGCGACAGCGCGCGGGGCAACACGGGTCGGCAGACGCACGACGCCAAGGGGCCAGGGCATGAAGACCTCCGCACATCGCCGAACGGCAGGAAACATAGCGCCCGCACCGCGCAAAAGCAAAGCGCGAATACGCGCGCTTGTGCGCGCGGTCACCGTTGTGCTGCTGGGCGCTGAACTGTCGGGCTGCGCGAGCGCGCCTGCGCGCGCGCTGGACGCTGCCGCCGAGGCGCGTGGTCTGGTGGTGGGTGAGTTGTCCGTGCCCGGGTACACCCTGCGCACTTTCACCAACGCGGCGCTGCAGTCGGCATCCAAGACTCCGGGCACCGCGCACCGCCGGCTGCACGTCTACCTGGATGGCGACGGTCGGCCGTTCGTGACACCGCGCCGCGTCGCCCGCGATCCGACGCCGTCGGCGCCCATGGTCCTGGATCTCCTGCGCCTGGATGGCGCCCCGGCGCTGTATCTCGGCCGGCCCTGCTACCACGGACTTCAGGCAGCTTGTGATCCGCGCGACTGGACCGTAGCGCGCTACAGTGAGCGGGTGGTGCGCGCGCTCGCGGCCGGGATCCTGGCTTCGGCGCGAGCGGTGGACGCGCGTTCGGTTGTGCTCGTTGGCTACTCGGGCGGTGGCGCGCTGGCGGTGCTGGTCGCGGCGCGGCTGGAATCCGAGAGCCAAGATCAGCCGGCCCGGAAGGGTTCGCCAGAGACCCCGGCCCGGAACCCCTCCGGCATGCCGGTACTGAGTGGTGTGGTGACCCTTGCGGCGAATCTCGATACCGACGCCTGGGCCGCCCATCACCGGTACTCGCCTCTGGTCGGATCGCTGAACCCGGCCCACTTGCCGGTGCTTCCGGTCGTGGCCCAGTGGCATGTCAGCGGTGAGGCAGACACCAATGTTCCGCCGCAGTTGCAGGCCAGCTTTCGCGCACGTGCGGCCGCTACGGGCACTCGCTTTCAGACGCTACCCGGCTTTACGCACACCTGCTGCTGGATTGAGGCCTGGCCGTCGATGCTCGAGGTCGCGCGTGAGGCCTTTCCCGAAGAAGTTATTGAAGATTAGGCCGAGAAACTGGTCGAAGAACCGGCCGAGCAGCCCGCCTGAGAGTACCCAAGGCAAGTCGTCCGGTGGTTACGGGACCATCCGCGGCATGCGTTTGCGGTCTTGTCGAATCCGTCGTTCGCCAGCGGCGGTTGCACGGCGGAACTCGCGTTCGCTCACTCCGCCGCGGGCGGCAGCGCGTCCCGCGCTTCGATAAGCGCCGGGCGTTTGCCGAGAAAGTCATCAATCGCCATGACCTGATGCAGGTTCTCGCGCAAGCGGTCCAGATCGCCCGGGTCATTGCTGGCGGCGGCCTGCTCCGCGAGCTCTGTCAGCAGCGACTCCAGCGCCGTCACCACCTCCGGGTTGCGCGGATGCAGGGTATAGGCCTCGCGCAGCAGGATCAGTGCCGAGCCCTCGTCACCGAACGCACGCAGCTGCGCACCATCGCTGAGCGCCTGGCGGATTTGCGTCTGTTTTGCCGGCTCAAGGGCCTCGAACGGGACGTCCGGCAGCGCCCGGGCGCGATCCCGAAACTCAAGGTAGCCCGCATAGCCGGCAAACAGGACGCTCACCGCCACCGTGGCCGCCGCGACGATGCGCAGACGATTGCCGCCTTCGAGCTCCGCCAGAAAAGCGGCTGCGTTCTGGCTGCGCTCGGCCCGATCGAACGCCAGGCCGTGCCGGATGGCGCGCCATTCGCGACCAGACAGGCCCTTGATCGGGCGCGGCTCGAGTTTCTGCTGTCGTGCCTGCGGGGCGGGCTTGCTGTCGAACGGATGGCGTCCCGTCAGCAGCTGGTAGGCAACGATGCCGAGCGCGTAAACGTCGTCGGCCGGGTGCGGGTCACGACCTTCGAACATTTCGGCTGCGGCATAGGAGGGCGTCAGCGCGCCGATCTCGCCGGCGTCGAAGCGGGTCTGGTCGGACGCTTCGTAGCGATCCACCGGCGCCGCGCGCGCGATGCCGAAATCGAGAATTTTGACCTGCTTGTTCTCGGTGTAGAACGCGTTCCCGGGCTTGAAGTCCGAGTGGATGATGTTCTTTTGGTGCGCGTAGGCGAGGCCCGCGCCAAGCCCGCGGATGATGGCGAAGGCCTCGGCTTTGGGCAGGCCCATGGGGTGCTCGCGGATCAGCGCGTTCAGCGGCTTGCCGTCCAGCTCCTCCATCGTCAGATAGACGATGTTGCCGTCGCGGTCGAAGTCGAAGACGGTGGCGATGTTGGGGTGGGCGAGCGTCTGCGCTTTCCGGGACTCGCGCTGCAGCGCCACGATCATGCGCGGATCGCGCCGGTACTCGTCTGACAGCACCTTGAGCGCCACGTAGGGGTCGCGGTCGCCAGTCTCGTCTTTGCGCAGGTCGCGGGCTCGATACACGACGCCCATGCCGCCCTTGCCGAGGATGCCCTCGATCACGAAGCGGTCTTTTACTCGGGCGCCGACCCGGAGTTCGCGCTCGAGCGGCCCCCCGCTTGGCTCGGGCATGAACGCGGTTGCGCTGACCGAGCCCATGGTGCCGGTACTGCCGGCAGCCGTGTCCAGCGCAAGCGTGCTGGTGATGCCGGTGGTGGCGGCGCTGCCATCAGCCGCGCGCGGCTCGGTGGACGAGTCGCCCTCGCCACCCCGCGCCCGGGTCACCACGGTGGCGTCGCTGTCGCCGTCGGCGCGCGCCCGGGTCAGGATGGTTGCATCCGGATCGACATCCGGCCGCGCCCGCGTCACCACCGTTGCGTCCGGGTCCGTGTCGGCATCCGTGCGCGCGATCGTCGGCGCAAGCAGCGTGTCATCGACGCGGGCCACCGTGTCGGCCTCAGTGACGCTGTCGACGGGCTTTGAGTCACGCGCGACTGTGGGCGCCAGCAGCGTGTCGGCGGCCGCCTCGCTGTGTCTGCGCGTCGCCTCGTCGTCGGGGTGTTCCGCCATGTCGCGCATCCGCACTCAAGCCGTTTCAGGGCAGAGTGTCGCGCATCAGGATCCGAATCGGTAGCGCACCTTCAGCACCAGGTAGTCGGCCAGCGGCTGATCCCAGGCGTTGTTGAAGATATCGCCGAATGACTCGTCCATCAGCGCGGCAGGGAGATCACCCTGGCGCGTATAGACGATGTATAGATCGGACAGCGGTGCCATCTCCCAGCGGTAGCGCGCCTGAAAGCTGTATTGGGACAGGGAGAAATCGTAGCTGGCCCGGCTGCCCGGCCCGGTCGGCTTGTCGATGCCGATCAGATCGCCGGGGCGTTCCGGAATGCGGTAGAAATCGCGCTCGTGCGCCTTCACGCCCACCCACTGCAGGGACAGACGAAACTGCTGCCGCGCGGTGAGAAAGAAATCGAGCGACATCACCGCCTGCCACTGCTCGGCATCGAACGTGGCCATCAGGTCCTTGCGCTGGTGCAGCAGCCAGCCCGCGCGATCCTGAT